>VGOE01000017.1 GCA_016876035.1 Chloroflexota bacterium | reverse complement strand
TAAGGCTAGCATCCCCGTTTTGGAGCATCACGTCCGGTTGATATAGAGGCCGGCTGATGCAAGTGAACGCTTCGTCATTCTGTGCAAGGCAGCTAGGGATGATCTCTATGCAAAGGCGAACTTCGCCTTGAAAATCGTGTTTGGAGTTCTATCTATTGACACGTACGGCTCACCAGATGGGATTCGAACGCAAGGCCCCCGCGAAAAGACGTCAAAGCCGGAACTTGAAGCCTACAGGCCCAGCTCCGTGGCAATACCCTGCATAGATTCCAGCCCCAGGGTGAGAAATTCCTCCAGCCCGATGCCGAGATCCTGGCAGGAAGCGATATCTTGCCTGTTGGCCCCAGCGGCAAACCGCTTTTCCTTGAAACGCTTCACGAGAGATTCGGTGGTCACCCCGCTCAAACTTTTGTCCGGGCGGATCAGGGCAGCGGCCGTAATCAGGCCAGTGAGGGGATCGGCGCAGAAAAGGGCTTTGCTGATGGGGGTGTCGCAAGGAACGCCGTGGACTTCGTTGTGGCAGAGGATGGCGTGGCACATGGCCTCCGAAGCTCCCAGCTCCTTAGCCAGGTCAGCCCCAAGCCTGCTGTGAGACTTCGGGTCACGCTCCGTCAATTCCACATCGATGTCATGTATCAAACCCGTCAGCCCCCACTCCTCCTCGTCCTCATGGAGCCTCCGCGCCAGCGCTCTCATGATAGCCTCGGTGGCTAGCATGTGCTTTATCAAGTTATCGTTTGTCACATTGGCCTTGATGGAATCCAAGACCTCTTCTCGGTCCATTGGGTCACCCCCAGCCACCCCGGGGCCGTTTAGTTTTGCCTCATTCCCTTTGAGGCAGGAAAGGACAACAAGACTTCTCAGGCAGGGACGCGCCTAATCAACTTTATGGCCTGGACATCGCAACGGGGAACGCATACGCCGCATCCGATGCATAGATCGCTATCGGGCTCAGCGAAATCATCAACCTTCATAGCGCCTACCGGGCAGGCGTCAGCACAGAACCCACAGGCGTTGCATTCATCACGGTCAATCTGAGGCATGAAGGGAGATGGGATCAGTGCCTTAGCGCCCAACTCAAGATGCGCCCTGAAGTTGACGCAACAGTCCGCACAGCAATTGCAAATGAATCCATTCATGTCAATGGAGTGGACAAGCCCATCCAAGCTGCATTTGCGGAGCAACTCTACAGCCTCGTCGGCACTAATGCGACGAGCCTGACCGTGCTCGACACACCATCGGCCACCATCCCCATAGTGAATGCACGTTTCCAAAAGGTGCTGGCAGTGGTTGCCGGGGTCTGCCAGCCAATGGGAGAGACGGCAGGGGCAAAAAGAGACGCTGATAAAGTCCTGTTGGCGGAGCGTCTCGGCGAGGTTCTCAGAAGGAAGGGCGTCTTCGGGCAAGGCCCAGGGATTGGCGAACACAGGCGCATAAGGGAAGCCAAGCTTGCTCAGCTTCTCCCTGGCCAGATCAAAGATGGCCTCGTGCAAAGCTTTGCCCAGTTCAACATCGTAGGGGAACCTTATGTTGCCCCAAATACCTGTTTCAATAAGCCCTGGTGCCGTAGAGCCTACGACCCTGTAGACAGGGTCTTCTTTTTCTGGGTCGATCCAGACGGTGCCTTTGTAGGCCATGGTCTTCAGCATCTCCTGGAGTTTAGCTTTCTCTATGCCTGTTTTGGCCGATAGCTCGCCCAGCGTTCCGCCGGTGAGACCTACTTGAACAGCCAAACGAGCCTCCTCAGGCGTAAACTGCAATCTCAAAACCTTTAGCATTGCCGGTGTGGCCGGCAGGCCCACAGCATCGTTCTGGTTCACCATCTCTGCCAGTTCCAGGTAGACGTCCTTACTTGTCATATATTCACCCCCTCAAAATATACTATATCTCAGCAAAGAACGGTAGTCTATCTGAGCAGGGGCAATCGCAGTTTGCAGCGCTCGTATAAGGATACAGTGCATCGTTCCCGTGCTTGACGCGGAATTCAGCGTACATGCCCTCTGGGTTCCGGCTTTTGCCGGGATGGCACGGATAGCTCTACTGAAGGTCTTTTCAGAGACACTACACTAATGCTTCGTAACGTGAGACCCTTCGCTACGCTCAGGGTGACAGCGCCAGTAGGTGTCATTCTGAGCGGCCGCAGGCGGAGAAGAATCTCGGTCGTTACGCAGTGCTAGCCCTTAACCACCCCTATAGGTCTCGCCTTGACCACTTTCCGGCACAGCCCTGCCTTGTGGCATACATCCACCACAGCGTCTATGTCCTTGTAGGCCTCGGAGGCCTCCTCAGATAGGCTTCCCCGGCTAGCTGCTTTGGCCAGGATTCCTCTTGAAGCTAATTCCCTGGCCACGTCGGCATCCGTCAGGCTGCGCCTGGCGGCGTGGCGGCTCTTGACCCTGCCAGCCCCGTGACACACGGAGCCGAAGGACTCCTTTATGGCCGTCTCGGTCCCCACCGCCAGGTAGGAGCGACGCCCCATGTCTCCAGGGATAAGCACTGGCTGGCCTATCTTCTTGTACCTGGCAGGTACGTCCGGGTGGCCGGGCGGGAAAGCCCGTGTTGCCCCTTTGCGATGGACGCAAAGGCTGGCCTTCTTGCCATTCACTTCGTAGCTTTCGATCTTGGCGATGTTATGGGCCACATCATAGACCATTTGCAGTCCTATTTCCGGCAGCGGCTTGCCAAAGACCTTAACGAAGCATTCTCTGGCCCAATGGGCGATGCACTGTCGATTGGCCCAAGCGTAGTTGGCAGCACAAGCCATCCCAGCCAGATAGTCCTGCCCTTCAGGAGATTTCACCGGGGCACAGGCCAGCTCCTGGTCGGGAAGGCTGATGTTATACTTCTGCGACGCTTGACGCAGCAATCTCACGTAATCATCGCATACCTGGTGCCCCAGGCCACGGCTCCCAGTATGGATGAGGAGCAGCACCTGGCCGATATCTTCAATCCCCATGCTCCTGGCTATGTCTGGTTCGAAGATCTCCTCCACCACCTCAACCTCGAGAAAGTGATTGCCAGCGCCCAGGGTCCCTGACTGAGGCGAACCGCGTTCCTTGGCTTTCAAGCTCACCTTGTCGGGGTTAGCCCCCTTGAGGCAGCCCCCCTCTTCGGTTGCTTCCAGGTCCTCTTCGGTGCCGTATCCCCGCCTTACCGCCCAGCGAGCCCCTCCGGTTAGAATATCGTCCATTTCCTTCTTGCCAACCTTTATTTTCCCCGTCGAGCCGACCCCGGAAGGGACGTTGACGAAAAGTTCGGTCAGCAGCCTCTCCAGCTTAGCCCTGACCTCCGCCTCGTGCAGGTCGGTGCGCAGAAGCCTCACTCCGCAGTTAATATCGTAGCCTACACCCCCTGGGGAAACCACTCCATCTTCCACCCTGGTAGCTGCTACACCACCTATGGGAAAGCCATAGCCCCAGTGGATATCAGGCATAGCCAGGGAATACCCCACGATACCAGGCAGGAAAGCCACATTGGCCACCTGCTCTGCGGCCTGTTCTTGCCGAATGCCCTCCAGCATCTTCTCGTCGGCATAGATCAGTCCGGGGACTCTCATGCCTGGTTTATAGTTCTTGGGAATCTCCCATCGGTAGTCGTCTATCTTGTTCAGCGGGCCGTCCCAGCGTGCCATGTCTTCCTCTCCTCTATGCGTCGAAGATCACTCGAACGCTGTATTCGTTGTTCTCCTCTATCTTCAGCATGTGATAAGTAGCTGCCTTGAGCGCGCCTTTAAGGGTGTGGCGCGATTGATCTAGCAGCTCTCCATAGCCCTCGGCTTTGAGACTGGTCTCACCAAGCTCTGTCACCTCAAACCTCTTGAAGATCGTCCTCTCGACATCAAATATGTAGAGTAGCTCGTTTAGCCAGGATACCAGCAAACCCTCCCGATCCTCGGCTTCTACCGTTATCTGACGGCGGACGCTCTCCCTCACATTTTCTAGACCGGCTATCAAGCTGAACATGGCGTAAGCTGCATTAGCAAAGGCTTCCTTTAGATTCGCCCCATAGGCTTTAATGCCAATGTCAGCCGTGTGCTCAATGATGTCGAATTCTTTCACCTTTTCCTAACCGCTCTTCTGTCCGATGAATGCAGCGAAGGTCAATGGGGCTGCCATCTTCCCTTATTCAATTCTATGTCATCAATTGCCAAAAAGGAAGACACCACGAATGTTGTACCAGAAATCGGGTTCTAGTATAATTTGCCAAAGACTCCCGAGAGACGCCCGGAGAGGCCTCTTCATCGGTACTTCCAGCAGCAAATAGTATGGTTGACGATCATCGAGTACCTACCAGTGATGATGTCGAGGTAGCCACTTACCTCGAAATCGCTAAGCAAAAAGAGGGGCAGCAGCCTGTCCCACAGGAGGGGCCAGCCCCCGGCGCTGAACGGGATGCGGTGGTTATCTTTGACCTGGGATCGCAGTATAGCATGCTTATTGCCCGGCGGGTGCGGGAGTGCAAAGTATACTGCGAGCTGGTGACTTACGACACCCCGTGGGAGAAGATTGCCCCTCTGCACCCGAAAGGCTTCATTCTTTCGGGTAGCCCAGCTAGCGTCTATGACCCAGGTTGTCCCAGCCCCCCGAGCTATGTCTATGAGAAGCGTTTGCCGGTGTTGGGCATCTGCTACGGGATGCACCTCATCGCCCACCAGTTGGGCGGCCAGGTGGCCGCCAGGGAGAAGCGGGAGTACGGGCGTGCCACTCTGCATCGAAGTCAGGACTCTCCTCTTTTCGAATATCTTCCCTTTTCTCTGCCAGTATGGATGAGCCACGGCGACCAGGTGGTGGAACTGCCTCCCGGCTTTAGCACCCTGGCCTATACTAGCAATTGCCCCATCGCCGTCATGGGCAATGACCGCGGATTATTCGGGCTGCAATTTCACCCTGAGGTAGTGCATACGCCGGACGGAAAGACCATCCTGAAGAACTTCCTCTATAACATCTGCGGCTGTCAGGGCAACTGGACAGCGAGCCACTTCATCAATGAAAGCCTGGCGAAGATCAAGGGACAGGTGGGGGAGGGTAAGGTTATCTGCGCCCTTTCTGGAGGCGTCGATTCTGCGGTGACAGCGACCTTGATCCACCAGGCAGTAGGCGACCGATTGACCTGTATCTTTGTTAATAACGGGCTGTTGCGCCGCAACGAGCCTGAGCGAACGCTGGATGCTTTTCGCCGAAACCTGAAGATGAACGTCGTCTACGTAGACGCCACTGACAGGTTCCTAAATCGCCTGGCAGGAGTGACCGATCCGGAGAAGAAACGCCATATCGTCGGAGAAGAATTCATCCGCGTCTTCGAGGAAGAAGCGGCCAAGATAGGCAAAGTAGACCTCCTGGCCCAGGGAACCCTCTACCCTGATGTTATCGAAAGCACTACCCCTGACCTTAAGGCTTCGGCCAGAATCAAGTCCCATCATAATGTGGGCGGGCTGCCAGCCAGGATGTCCCTCACGTTGCTGGAGCCTCTGCGCAACCTGTTCAAGGACGAAGTGAGGGAAGTGGGACTGGCTTTGGGACTGCCAGAAGACGTAGTATGGCGCCAGCCCTTCCCTGGCCCGGGCCTTTCGGTTCGCATCATTGGCGAGGTAACCAGAGAGCGTCTCGAGATTTTGAGAGCAGCCGATTGGATTCTGATGAGTGAGATCAAGAATGCGGGGTTATACCGGCAGCTATGGCAAAGCTTCGCTGTACTCCCTGGAGTCCAGAGTGTGGGGGTAATGGGAGACTACAGGACCTACGGATATCTGGTAGCTGTCCGAGCAGTGACTAGCGAGGATGCCATGACGGCTGACTGGGCACAGTTGCCATACGACCTTTTGGCTCGAATCTCTAACCGCATCGTCAACGAAGTACCTCAGGTCAATCGCGTGGTGTATGACATCTCTTCCAAGCCACCCGCCACCATCGAGTGGGAATAATAGAGACCGGTGAAGCAAACTACGCGACATTCCAAGCACGGGGACGCCATCGCCACCCTCTTCGATCCCCGGAGTATAGCTGTAGTTGGCTCGCTCAGGGAGGGGCGGTTTGGCGGCTATGTGACGGTGAAGAATCTGCTTAGTTTCGGGTTTCAGGGCAAGGTTTATCCCGTCAATCCCCAGTACGACACGGTTCTTGGGCTGAAGGTTTATCCCAGGGTAAAAGAGATTCCTGATAGCCTTGACCTGGCAGTGATAATGACTTCCGCCCAGACGGTCCCCGAAATTATCGAAGACTGCGTGCAGAAAAGGGTGAAGGTGGCCATTATAGTAGCGGACGGGTTTTCTGAGAGAAATGAAGAGGGAGTTGGGCTACAGCACCGGGTGGAGGAGATCGCCCGGGGCGGGGGGGTGCGCCTCCTGGGCCCGAATACAGTCGGTGTAACCAATCCGGCCACAGGAGTAGTGACCACCCCTTATCGGGTATTGTATGAAAAGATTTTCAGCGGTTCCATTGCTCTTTGCAGCCAGACCGGGCTGATCGGGCCTCAAGCTCTCCCTCTGGAAGACATGAGATACGGCATTAGCAAGATCTGTGACTTCGGCAACAAGTGCGATATTGACGAGGTTGACCTCCTGGAATACCTGGCCGAAGACTCTCAGACGAAGGTCATTGGCATGCATATCGAGGGGATAAGAGACGGGCCTGCCTTTATGGACGCGCTGAGAAAGGTAGTCCCCAAGAAGCCGGTGCTCATCCTCAAGCCAGGGAAGACCAGAGAGAGCAAAGAGGCCATGACCTCTCACACCGGGTCGTTAGCCGGTGAAGATCAGGTCTACGAGGGCGCTTTCAGGCAGACGGGGGCGATCCGCGTGGACACCTTCAAAGACCTTATCGATCTTCCTAAGGTGTTTGCCGCCCAACCGCTGCCAGCCGGTAACCGTTTGGCAATCATTACTTTTTCTGGCGGGGCCGGGGTGATGGGGATAGATACCGCAGTGCAACATGGCTTGACCCTGGCCAGGCTATCCCCCAAGACCAGGGACAGGCTGGCCAAGATATCACCAGTGCTGGCCAGCAATCCCGTTGACCTTGGGCCAGCGCTCCCAGCCTACATGGGGCGCATGGCCCCGTATCTGCGGGGGATGATTGAGGCCGTACTGGAAGACGAGAATGTCGATTGCGTTTCTGGGGTCTGCCCCTGGGCGTTGCGGGGGGAGGTCTCGGAGTTCTTTGGGCCTCTTCGAGAACGGAATTCCAAGACCATGGCTTTCTGGGTCCCCAATCCTAGCTTGTCCGGAGCGGAGGAAATGATTCGCGACCTGGAGGCTCTGGGATTTCCGGCTTATCCGGACTGCGAGACATCTGTAAAGGCACTGGCTACTGCTTTCAGGTATTCGGCTATCAGGTCGAAAATGCGTCGGTCGGGGGAGGCAGGGTCTTGAAGGTGATGGTTGTCGGGGGTGGTGCCCGGGAGCATGCCCTGGTGTGGAAGCTCAGGCAAAGCCCTAAAGTAGATGAAATCTATGTTGCACCAGGAAACGCCGGCACCCAGGCTATCGCTCACAATCTGAGCATCGTTCCGACCAGCATCAAAGCTATGGCTGAGGCAGCTCAGGAATACCGTATTGATTTGACAGTGGTCGGCCCCGAAGTACCGCTCTCTCTGGGTATCGTTGACCTCTTTCAAAGCCTGGGCCTGCCCATCTTCGGGCCTACTCAGGCGGCGACACGGCTGGAATCCAGCAAGGTTTTCAGCAAAGAGCTAATGCAGAAATACGGCATCCCCTGCGCCAGGGGTGAGGTGTTCTCTTCGGTGTTAAAGGCCAGGGATTATGTCAAGTCACATCTGGCCCCTATAGTCATCAAGGCCGATGGCCTGGCGGCAGGCAAGGGAGTCACCGTGGCCGCTTCGCAGGAGAAAGCCCTGGAAGCAATATCTGACATGATGGAGAAGAAGACGCTCGGTGCTGCCGGCGACAGAGTCATCATCGAGGAGTGCCTCAACGGCAAGGAGGTGAGCCTGCTGGCCTTCACCGATGGTAGGAGCGTCTTGCCTATGGTGCCAGCCTGCGACTACAAGCGGGCCTTTGATGGCGATCAGGGCCCGAACACCGGAGGTATGGGCAGCTATAGCCCGCCCGGTTTCTTCGATCAGTCCAGGGTGGAAGAAGTGCAGCGCACCATCCTGGAACCAGCAGTGCAGGCCATAGCCCAGGAAGGAACACCGTATAGAGGCGTGCTCTATGCCGGACTGATGGTCACCTCCGATGGGGTCAAGGTCCTGGAGTTCAATGCCCGGTTTGGTGACCCGGAAACCCAGGTCATCCTGCCTCGCTTGAAGACGGATTTGATGGATGTTATGATAGCGGTGATCCAGGGCAAGCTCGAAGGGGCAAAAATTGAGTGGGGCGACGAAGCCTGTGTCGGTGTGGTGATGGCCTCGGCAGGCTATCCTGGAAGCTATAAGACCGGCTTCCCCATAACCGGCCTGGATAAGCTGGAAAGCGATATACTTGTCTTCCACGCCGGGACCAAGGAAAAGGATGGGGTGGTGACTGATGGAGGGAGGGTGCTTACCGTAGCAGCCAGGGGTAGCACTTTAGGTGAGGCGCGGGCCAGGGTATATTCCAATCTACCGCGAATCCACTTTGAAGGCTGCCACTATCGGCGGGATATTGCTGCTGGCAGAGACTAAGAGTAGGACACCGCCGGTGGCTCAGCCCGGATGCGTGGGGAGTTCGGGGCAGGTCGAGAACTGACATCCACCTCAATTTGAGAATATTAGAAGGATTACCGACAGGGATGGAGATGAGTCGGGAAATATGTTTCTCGTCTTGGGTTAGTTGGATTAGCCGGAATAGCTTGGCTGGCAAAGGGATGGAAGATCAAGGAGGGGTATACTTGTTTGCTAGATTTCAGCATCAGCCGTCTCCAGGGTCGGCAGACCCTCTAGAAAAGAGCGTAATATGTATCGGGCAAAGCTCTAAAGGAGAAGGAGGCTTCAAGAGCCGCTGGGATGCCTTTGAAGGAGCTGTTAAGAACAGGACCGGAAAGTATCGTGCCAGAATATATGTGGAGCTATTTGGTACTGATCTCTCGCATCTATATGTTTCAACTCTGCCGTGTCAAGAGTTGCAAAAGGCATTCCTGGAACTTGCACCATGTTCCTTATTGGATATATACGTGAGTAATGCTAAAGTAACCATAACTGGTAACCTCGAGCTTCTCAATGAAGTCAATGATCTACTTATCAAGTACATGGAGCGCAAGTTAATTCTGCTCTATGCCCTGCACCATGGCTACAGACCAGTCCTAAATGTGGACTAGCCGAGTAGCCAAGGTTTGATTATCCTTACAGACTATAAGACTACCTCCGTGCTCGGCTGGCGGGGCAAGTGCTGACAAGCTGCGGGAAATTGACGCGGCTATTCGCTTTGCGCTAGGTCTGGGGTGGGACCAGGAATACGGGTCAGGTCAGGGACCTGACACCCACCCCTAGGAAGGCATTCCGTATGAAGAAGCGCTCATTCTTAACGGGCAGCCCTTCAGCCACACAAGACCTCGGTAAGAGGATAGGGCAGAGGTTGGGGCTAGGAAGCGTGGTGGCGTTGACGGGGGAACTGGGCTCTGGCAAGACGTGTTTCACCAAGGGCCTGTGCGCCGGGCTGGACATACCCAAAAGGCATGTCACCAGCCCCAGCTTTGCCTTCGTGAACGAGTACCAGGGGAGGCTCCTGGTACTGCATCTGGACTTGTACCGCATCGAAGGCGTGGACATGGCCCTGGAGTTAGGCGTGCTGGACTTGCTGCGACAGGCAGAGTCCGGGGTGGCTATAATAGAGTGGGCCGAGAGGATCTCGGCTCTCCTCTCTGACAATTATCTTGCCGTGGACTTCACCGTTCTTTCTGCCAGAAAGCGGGAGATTGTGCTCTCCGCTTTCGGCGAACAGTTTCACAAGTTGCTTGCCGAGTTGGAAAGCCAATGAAAATACTATCCCTTGATACCTCGGGACGCTTTGATGCTGTAGGGCTGATCGATGGCCACCGGGTGCTGGCGGACTTCGTGTCGGAAGTCGAAGGCAACTCACTGGAAGACATCATCCTCAACATTGATCGGGTTTTGACAGATTCGGGCCTTACCCTCACAAACGTCGATGGCTTGGCAGTTGGGATAGGCCCTGGGTTCTGGACGGGGGTCAGGGTGGGGATAACCGTAGGGAAAATCCTGGCTTATGCCACCAGCAAGCCCCTTTGTGGCATCTCGTCTCTGGATGCCCTGGCGCACCAGGCAAGAGACACACCTATTCTGATCTGTCCCCTGGTGGCGGCCGGCAGAGGGAACGTCTACGGCGGCTTCTACCGTTCCGACGGCAAGACGCTGGCCAAAGAAGGCGAGTGTTCTGCTGGCCCCATTGAGGGATTGCTGGCGAAAATCAAAGAGCCGGTGCTGTTTCTGGGAGAGGCAGCACATCTGCATCGCCAGGCCATATACGAGAAGCTTGGCTCCCAGGCCAGGTTCAGAGACTCAGGTGAGGGTCGCAGAGGCGCGGCGATGGCTATGCTGGCCTTGTCTCGCTTTGAGCGGGGCGAGAGTGATGATGCGCTTTCTCTGGTGCCCCTATACCTGAAGGAACCTTTGGCTGAGGCCCTGCTGGCCCAGCAAAGAAAAAGGCAAGCCCAATAACGCCATGATACTGGGAATCGAGACTTCCTGCGATGAGACAGCCGCCGCCCTGGTGGCCGATGGGACCATTCTTTCCAACGTGGTCGCCTCACAGATGGATTTGCATGCCAAATTTGGGGGCATCGTTCCTGAAATAGCGGCCCGTAAACATGTAGAGGCCATTGGCTATGTTATCAAGGAGGCTATCGACTCGGCTGGCAAGAGCCTGGCCGACGTAGAAGCCGTAGCCGTCACTTCAAAGTATGGTCTGGTGGGCTCTCTTCTGGTGGGTGTGGCTGCTGCCAAATCCCTGGCCTACACGGCCAGAATACCTTTAGTCGGCATACACCATATCGAGGGGCACATCTTCGCCAACATTCTCAGCCATCCAGAGCTACCCCTGCCCCATGTTTGTTTGACCGTTTCGGGCGGACACAGTATGCTCGTTTATGTCAAGGGGTTGTGCCGGTATGAGGTGATGGGGAATACGCTGGACGATGCCGCCGGCGAAGCCTTCGACAAGGTGGCCAAGTTTCTCGGTCTTGGTTTCCCTGGAGGCCCGGTGATCGACAGGCTGTCGGCGCAAGGCGACAGAGCAGCCTTCAATTTCCCCAGGCCCTTGCGGGGGAGCAAGGCGGTGGACTTCAGTTTCAGCGGGCTGAAGACAGCGGTGGTCAACATGTTTAAGGGCAGGGACAGAGCAAAGCTGCCTCTCGCCGATATTGCTGCTAGCTTCCAGGAAGCGGTGGTAGACCATCTGGTCTCCAAGACTTTGCAGGCTGCCTCGCAGAAGGATGTGTCGGCCATCGGCGTCACCGGAGGGGTAGCCATGAATAGACGCCTGAGGGAGGTCTTCGCTGAGACATGCCCTCGCGAAGGCTACCAGGTCTTTTTCACCAGTCCTGATCTGTGTGGCGATAACGCTGCCATGGTGGCGGCTGCTGGCAGCGCCAGGCTCAGATACAGGGAGGTAGATGGCCTTGACCTTGGCGTTGTGGCTCATGCCCCGCTGGAGAGCGTGCGATGAGCCCAGAGACGTTGGTGATAGAGGTCGATCCGCTGAATCCCCAAAGGGAGGTTATCTCCAGAGCGGCTGAGATAATCAGAGCGGGTGGGTTGGTGGCCTTCCCCACAGAGACGGTCTACGGTCTGGGAGCGGATGCCCTGAATTCCCGGGCGGTGAAAAAAATCTTCGTTGCCAAGGGGAGACCACTGGATAACCCGATAATAGTCCACATTGCTGAGTCGGGACAACTGAAGGTTCTGGCCGACAGCGTTAGTGCGGAGGCAGTTGCCCTGGCGGAAAGGTTCTGGCCCGGCCCCCTGACGCTAGTCCTGAAGAAATCAGCCAGGGTTCCCGATACGGTCACGGCTGGCCAGCATACAGTAGCCGTCAGAATGCCCGGGAGCAATGTCGCTCTGGCGTTGATAAGAGCCTCCGGTGTTCCCATTGCTGCCCCCAGCGCCAATCTATCACAGCGACCCAGCGGCACCACCGGCAGGCACGTTTTCCAAGACCTGGCAGGCAGGATCGATCTGGTGCTTGACGCCGGGCCGGTGGAGATAGGTGTCGAATCTACGGTGCTGGACATTTCCACTCAACCCCCCACCATATTGAGGCCTGGAGCTGTCACGGTGGAGGATTTGGAGAGCATCCTCGGCAAGGTGGCTCTTGGTGGGCATGCGGAGCTTCTAAAACGGTCTCCCGGCACCAGACACCGGCACTATAGCCCCAAGGCAAAGGTCACGCTGGTGGCTGGCAAGAGCCAACCAGAAGTGGCTCGGCTGCTAGAGCAACGGGCTGCGGCAGGGAGGAAGGTCGGGGTGATGACCCTCCGCCCTGACTTGTATCGGGGCAAGCAGGGGGTTGTGGTGGCAGCCATGTCTCAGGACCTCAGAGAATATGCCAGGCAGATGTTTGCCTCGCTGCGAGAGTTGGACGAAGCAGGGGTGGACGAGATTATAGTTGAGGAGGTCGAGGAAAAGGGAATAGGGGTGGCAATCATGGATCGTCTCAGGAGGGCGGCCTCTGGTAAATGAGCGGCCCACTGAAGCATTCTTGCGATGCGATTACTGTGGGCGCTGGCCCTGCCGGAGCCACGGTGGGTATGAGCTGGCCAGGAGGGGGATAGAGGTTCTCATCCTGGAGAAAGAGAAGCTGCCCAGATATAAGCTCTATGCCGGAGGGATCACCGCTAAGACCGCCGACCTGCTTGGCCTCGACATCGGGCCGGTAACAGGGCAGATAGTATGTGGAGTTAGAGTTATCTGCAAATTGCTGCCACCATTATCACTCAGTGCCTAAAAGATGGTACTATTAACTTGAAAGGTTATCAGGATGCCGTAGCCAGGGAACTGATGCCTGAGTTGAAGGCGGCACGATCCTTCACCAGGCTTTTCGCTCGGTTTCCGAGGCTATACTTCGATGCCATCGAGGGCAGCCAGCGTCTGTGGCGGACTTCTTGCTGCTTGCTCTGTGGCGAAGAGTCCTACCTTAGCCTGAGGAGGAGGCTATTCCCGCTTAAGGACCGAGATTCTTCTCCCGCCTCAGGCGGGCGGATCAGAATGACACTTATAGATACTGTCACCCTAAGCGTAGCGAATGGTCTCACGTTACAAAGCACTAGGATTGATCTGGCCTCTATTTGATCTGCCGAGCAGACAATCCAACAAAATAGATAAAGGAGGTTATAGTAGATGGCAGATTCAAAGCAAGCAATCCCCCTGGTGGGGGTGGTAATGGGTAGCAAGTCAGATGAGGCGCTGATGCAGCCAGCGCTGGACATGCTCAAAGAGCTAGGCATTGCCCATGAGGTCTCAGTCATGTCAGCCCACCGCAGTCCGCAGAAGGTGCGCGAGTACGCGTTAAGTGCCCGAGAGCGTGGCATCGAGGTCATCATCGCTGGTGCCGGAGCAGCGGCTCACCTGCCGGGAGTCCTGGCAAGCTGGACAATCTTGCCTATCATCGGCGTTCCTCTGCCCACCAGCGACCTGAAGGGCATTGACGCTCTCCTCTCCATAGCTCAGATGCCATCAGGAGTGCCTGTAGCCAGCGTTGGCATCGATGGAGCTAAAAACGCTGCTCTTCTGGCGGCTGAAATCCTAGGGCTGAAGTATGACAGCATTGAGAAGGCCTATGAAGAGTATCGTAAAAAGCTGGCGATGGGTTGATCACAGGAACAAGTTTCGACGCCAGAAGGCACTCTTTCCTTCCGGCACCCATATATAGAGTAGCAATTGTTTCAAGGCGGTCTGACGGAGGAAGATTAGCTGCCAGGTTCTGATTCCTGGCATGGTTTCTGAGGTTCTAGGATGACGGCTAGGATGGGGGTGAGAAATGATTGAGCGCTATTCCAGACCGGCGATGAAGAAAGTCTGGTCGGACGAGAACAAGTTCGCCAAATGGCTCCAGGTAGAGGTGGCTGTCTGTGAGGCCTGGGCAGAACTGGGGGTTATTCCCCAGGAGGAACTGAGGAAGATCAAGAAAGCTCGTTTTGACCAGAAGCGCTTTGAGCAAATCCTGAAGACGACCCACCATGACGTCACCGCCTTTTTGGGATCAGTGGCGGAGAGCCTGGGTGAGGAAAGCCGTTTCATTCACCTGGGCCTGACTTCCTCTGATGTGATGGACACCGCTCTTAGCCTGCAAATGCTGGAAGCGACTAATATCCTGGAGCAGGACGTCGCCGATCTCGTTGCGGTACTGAAAGAGAAGGCGATTGAACACAAGCATACCATCATGATGGGGCGCACCCACGGTGTCCACGCCGAGCCTATAACTTTCGGACTGAAGATGGCCCTTTGGGTTGAAGAAATGAAGAGGAATGCCCAGCGGCTGTCCGAGGCAAAGAAGGTTATCGGGGTGGGCAAGATATCGGGGGCAGTGGGCACCTACGCCACCGTGCCCCCCGAAGTAGAGGAGAAGGCCTGCGCTAGACTGGGCCTGTCTCCGGCACCGGTGTCCAACCAAATCTTGCAGCGTGACCGCCATGCCCAATTTGTGACCACCCTGGCCATTATCGCCAGTTCCCTGGAGAAATTCGCCACCGAAATCAGGGGACTACAGAGAACTGAAACCCTGGAGGCTGAGGAGCCTTTCGAAGAAGGACAGACCGGCAGCTCCGCCATGCCCCATAAGCGCAACCCAGAGCTTTGCGAGCGCGTTTGCGGGCTGGCCCGGCTGGTGCGGGGGCATGCCCTTACTGCCATGGAGAATGTTGCCCTGTGGCACGAGAGGGATATCAGCCATTCCTCCAATGAGCGGATTACCCTGCCTGACTCCTGTCTGGTGCTGGACTACATCCTGAGTATATTCACCAGGGTTATGAAGGGGCTGCGGGTCTATCCGCAGCGGATGCGGGAGAACGTGGAATTGACCAAAGGGCTGGTCTTCTCCCAGCGCGTGCTCCTGGCCTTGATAGATAAGGGTTTGAGCCGCCAGAAAGCCTATGAACTGGTACAGCGCAATGCCATGAAAGCCTGGAAGGAGCGGACCGATTTCTTGCAGCTTCTCAAGGCTGATGGCGATGTCATTTCATCTCTGCCAGCGGCTGAGCTGGAATCGCTGTTTGACTATCAGCACTACCTGAAACATGTAGACGACATCTTCGAACGGCTGGGGCTGGCCTAGGAAGAAAAACCGGTGTGATGGCAAATCGTCGACCTGTGTTACAAGATAGCCCATCAGCCACATCTGAAGGCTTGCAGTTATGTTGGCACGTCGTTGCGAGGAATCCTTCCCTTGAGGAAGGATGACGAAGCAATCTCAGGGTGGGGTGAACGATTGTACTGCCCAGGATCACTGATGAATACTATAGATGGGTGAACACTATTACATCTACATAATGACAAACAAGGGTGACACGGTATTTTACACAGGTGTCACCAACGATCTGAAAAGGGGGGTTCATGAGCACAAGTACAAAGCAGTTGAAGGATTCACCAGGAGATACAATGTCACCAAGCTCGTGTACTATGAAGTAGCCGATAGCATTGAAAGTGCTATCTTAAGAGAGAAGCAAATCAAAGGTGGTTCAAGACGAAAGAAAGTTCAGTTGATCACGCAGATGAACAGGGAGTGGCGAGATTTGGCAGATGAGTTATGAGGGATCGGCTTGGCGATATCCTTGTTCCCCACCCCTGGATTGCTTCGCTTCGCTCGCAATGACGTGTGGCGCGTGTATCTTCTCGGTGGTGAGTTCTTGAACTCCCATATCGGTCTTTGTGAACGAGACCTTTGCGGATCTGAGACTAAATAGCCACTAATCCAAAGTAATATGCCCGAGTTGCCAGAAGTAGAGACGATAAAGAACTGTCTGCTCCCTCAGGTAGCCGGTCGCCGCTTCACTGATGTTACTTTGCTCTGGCCCAGGCTCGTTCGAGCGCCTTCACCGGAAGAGTTCCGCCAGCGGCTTGCTGGGCAGACGATAAAGGACGTATCCCGCAGGGGCAAGTATCTTCTCTTCCACCTGTCAGAAGGGGAAAAGTTGATTCTGCACCTCAAGATGACAGGCGTCTTGCTCTTGCAGCCGTCCTCCGCTTCTGTTGAGCCCCACACCAGAGCCATGCTTCACCTGGACAATGGCGCCGATCTCCGTTTCTGCGATCAGCGCAAGTTCGGAGCCATATGGTTGGTAAGAGATGAAATGACGGTGCTAGGTAAGCTTGGCGTGGAGCCCCTGAGCGACGACTTCACCCCAGAAGCACTGGGGAAGCTCCTGCAGCGACACGCTATGCCAATAAAGGCGTTGCTCTTCGATCAAAACATCATAGCTGGTATCGGCAACATGTATGCTGACGAAGCCCTTTTCGCCGCTGGAATCAGCCCGTTGAGGAGAGCCAAAGACCTATCGGCAGAGGAAGCAAAGCGTCTGCACCAGGCCATCCAGCAGGTGCTAACGGCTGCCATCGGGCATGGCGGTGCCAGTGTAAACACTTATCAGCAACCCGACGGCCAGCGAGGGCTGGCTCATTTTTTCTTCAAGGTGGCTCATCGGCGGGGAGATCGATGCTACGTCTGCCATACCCCTATCGATCGCATCACCGTCCGCGGTCGGGGCACCTACTTCTGTCCGGGCTGTCAGAAGCCCTGATCCTGGCGGGCCTCTGCAAGGGCATATCGGCCAACCCGGCAATCAGGCCGTGTCTTGACCGTGTAGAGTTTCGCCATTCAATGGGGTGGTGTTCTGTGTTCTCTGAGATTCCCGGCATCCTTGTCTTGCTCAGAGCATTGCAAAGAATGACTCCCCAACAAGCGTGGGGACATCCAGTGGAGTCTTCTATGCCTGGCCACCATAGCTAACGCCCCAATTCCAATCGCCGGTTTGTGGAGTCTCGCCTGCGGCTTGACAGGGAAGCTGAAGGAATAGTACAATCTACACACAGAAATAGGAAGAGAATGGTATACGCGCTTATTGAGACCGGTGGCAAGCAATATAAGGTATCGCCAGGGCAGGTGATCAAGGTGGAGCACCTTCAGGTGGATGAGGGTGGCCGGGTCGAACTGGACAGAGTCTTGCTCATTGCAGATGGTGACAAAGTACAAGTCGGCACACCACTGATCGAAGGGGCAAAGGTAGTGGCTGAGGCTGTAGGGGAGGGAAGGGACAAGAAAGTAATCGTATTCAAGTATAAGCCGAAGGTGAGGTATCGTCGGAAGACGGGGCACCGCCAGCAATATACCAAGCTGACAATCAAGGAGATAACTTCGGGAGAGGCATCCTGAACTGGAGGCAAAGCTGAGTGGCACATAAGAAAGGTGGTGGCAGTGTACGCGCCGGTCGAGACAGCCAGTCGAAGCGACTGGGCGTGAAACGCTACGCTGGGCAGAAGGTGCGTGCTGGGGCTATATTGATTCGTCAAAGGGGCACCCGCATTCATCCTGGCAACAACGTCGGTCTGGGCAAGGACTACACCCTCTTTGCTCTGATTGATGGTGTGGTCAAGTTCGAGCCAGCAGGCAGGAACAAGAGAAAGGTGAGCGTCTACACGGGTAATTAAGGGTTGAGATAGTGAAGGACAAGATTCATCCCAAGTATTATTCGAATGCCAAAATAAACTGCGCCTGCGGCAATTCCTTCATTACTGGTGCCACCAAGAAGGAGATCAGGGTAGAGGTATGTAGCAAATGCCACCCCTTCTTCTCTGGCGAGCAGCGGATAGTGGATACGGCAGGAAGAGTAGAGCGGTTCAGAAGGCGGTACGAGAAGAAGTAGTCCCAGCTATTGCTGTGACAGGCTTATTCTAAGAAAATCCTAGAGGGAGAACAGATAGTCGGAGAGCGGAAAAAGATTCCGCTCTTCTTATTATCAGGGGGAAGGTTGTCAAAGGAATTCCACTACGGGGGACAAGCGGTCATTGAAGGGGTGATGATCCTGGGGCAAAGGAACATGGCCATGGCCGTGCGCCGCCCCAATGGTGAGTTGAAACTTGTCACCAAGCCCCTGCCAGGCACTTTTTCCTCAGGGATTAGGAAAATCCCTTTGATCCGAGGAATAGTCATACTGGTCAAGACCTTGGTAATAGGCATCCGGGCCCTGTTCGAGTCCGCCAACATATCCCTGGAAGAAGAGAAGGTGGAGATTACAGGCATCAAGTCCTGGGGACTGTTGCTGGTCTCTTTCAGCTTTGGAGTTGCCCTCTTCTTTCTGGTTCCGGTGGCTCTGGCTCATGCGGCCGACCCCTATCTCCATTCGGCCTTACTGAGCAACGTGGTAGAGGGCGTCATCCGTATCGGTATTTTCGTGCTTTACCTTGGCGCCATGAATCTGATACCCGATGTCAGGAGAGTCTTTGCCTACCACGGCGCGGAGCATAAGGTGGTCAATGCCTATGAACATGAGGCCACTATGGAGGTGGTAGCGGCCAGAGGATACTCTACGGCCCACTATCGTTGCGGGACTGCCTTCGTGTTCACCGTGTTGATCCTCGCTATCATCGTTTTCGCTCTCCTGGGACACCAGCCAATGTGGCTGCGCCTGGTGTCCCGTATTGTGCTCATTCCAGTTATTGCCGCTATTGGTTACGAAATTACCCACTTTGGCGCCAGGCATGCCGATAATCGCGCAGTACGAGTGCTGCTGGCCCCAGGCCTGGCACTACAGGCGATGGTTACCCGAGAGCCAGACGATAGACAACTGGAAACCGCCATTGCGGCCTTGAAAGGGGTTATTGAGGCCGACAAGCCTGAGGAGAGCGTCTCACCACCTGAGGAGGCCGTCCCGCCCGCAGGCTAAGCCTTTAGCTCCTGGAAAAAGCAGGTCCTGTTCCCAGTGTGACATACGGGGCCAACGGGTCTTGCCTTGACCAGCAGGGTGTCTTCATCGCAATCTTTCCACACCTCCTCCAGGTTGAGATAGTTGCCCGAAGTGGCCCCTTTGTGCCACAGCTCTTGCCGGCTGCGGCTGTAGAACCACACCTGGCGTGTCTCGAAAGTCTTACGTAAAGATTCCTCGTTCATGTAACCGAGCATCAGCACCTCGCCGGAATCGGCGTCCTGAATTATGGCTGGAATCAGCCCCTTCTCGTCGAGCTTTAGCATTGATGCACCATCCTTCCTGTCAGCAAGTGGTGGGTACGGGCGTAGAGGCCTTCCCTCATCCACGCCTTCCCTCGCTTCATACTTTCACACGTTGTTGAACTCATCGGAGGACTGCCAGGGCCTCCTCTAGCCTTATGTCTCCACTGTAAAGGGCCCTCCCTACGATAGCGCCTTCTGCTCCCAGTTGCTTCAGCCTGACAAGATGGCTTATCGAGGCAATGCCTCCCGAAGCAATGATAGGGAGCTTCGTCATGCTGAGCAACTCAGCGATAGCTTCAAAGTTGGGTTGGCTCAGGGTACCATCTCTACTGATGTCGGTGTAAATAAAGCGTTTTGCTCCGAGCAACGTCATCTCTTGAATGAGTTCGACGGCAGTAAACCTAGTCTTCTTTTTCCATCCATGGGTCGCCACATACCCATCTCTGGCGTCAACCCCAACAACAATGGCTTCTCCAAAACGGTGGCAGGCCTCCCTTACCAGCTCCGGCTCCTCTGCTGCCGCTGTGCCCAAAATAACCCTGTCCACCCCGCCACCCGCCAATATCTCTATAGTCTCCATGCGGCGGATACCGCCGCCTACCTGAACAGGGATGTGGATCGCCTTCGCTATTTCGCTGATGACGGGCGTGTGACATGGTTCGCCTTTGGCAGCACCGTCAAGGTCAACCAAGTGCAACCTCAGTGCCCCCAAGGAAGACCAGTGTCGTGCCATTCCCACAGGGTCATCAGAGAAAACGGTTTCCTGCCTGTAGTCCCCCTGATAAAGGCGGACGCATTTGCCCCCTTTGAGATCAATAGCGGGAATTACCTCCATATTATCCTCTTTTCGCCAGGCCAGATGGTTTCCGCATCCCTTCGTGACTGATGGTTTCAATCAATTGATCCTCTTGAAGTAAGAAAGCAGCCACCTCTCTTAGCTGCTGCTGGAATGACGGAGGAATCACAGCTCTCGCCAGGTCTTTCAGAGCCTGAAGATGATACTGCTCCTTGATCTTCTCCGCATATCCTCGGGCACCCGTAGAGCTAAGGAGTCCCATCACAAAAGGGACATCCTTGGCTGGTATTCTTGGTCTGCCATAGAGCTCGACCAGCCTCTCCTTTTCCCCGGCGTCTACTCTCTGCAAGGCATATATTATAGGCAGCGTCTTCTTCCTATTCCTGATGTCAGTGTAGAAGGACCTCCCGGCTCCCTTCCCACCACAGATACCTTGCAGGTCATTGTGCACCTGGAAGGCCATGCCCAGATTCCTGCCGAAGGAGCCAAGAGCCGAAATCTGTGCCTGATTGTCCGTTCCCAGGATAGCGCCAAAGCACAGGGAGGTTTCGAAAAGACGAGCCGTCTTCTTATCAATCATGTCCAGATAATGCTCAGTATCGGTGTCAAGACGACCTTCATAGGCAACGTCCAGGTACTGCCCCTCGCAGAGTTCAACGCTGGCCTGGGCCAACCCCCTTGAAAGGAGGATAATCTTCTCAAGAGGGGTGCTCTTTCTTTCTAGCCTGAGCAAGGCGAGTTGTGCCAGCGCATACATCGCATCGCCGGCGTTTATCCCCTGTGCTTCTCCCCACAGCTTCCACACTGCAACTCGATTCCGCCGCTCCCGGCTTCTGTCCTGTATATCATCGTGGATCAGCGAGAAATTATGAATAAGCTCGACCGCGGCGGCGGCTGGAAGTGCAGAACGCCAGTCACCCCCCACCACCTCACATGCCAACAGGCAAAGGGTAGGGCGTGCCATCTTCCCTGCGCCTCGCCGATTCTGACCCTTCTCGTCGATCCACCCCAAGTGGTAGCGCATAATGTTATACAATGGTGACCGACCTGCATCGACAACTGCCCTGAGCTCGGCTTCCAGTTCATCCTGATAGCGAGAGAATGAGTCTGGTAAGGACATCTAACTCTCCGGTAACCCTGGTCTTGAAATGTGCGGAGTTTTCACTTTGAAGAGGAGGGACTGACTACCAGGCTTTTCCTTCCAGCGACTCTGGCAAGCTCAGGGAAAGATGCCAGAACCTGATGGGCTATCCCCGAAGCATCAAGACCGTAGTTGGCACGAAGGAGTGACTGGCTGCCATGCTCTATAAACGCATCAGGAAGCCCCAGGCATTTCACCGTACCACCCTGCATCTTGGAGCTTTCCAGTAATTGCAACACCGCGCTGCCAAACCCTCCGACAACGGAATTCTCCTCTATAGTGACCACCCTCTTGGTCTCTCTAGCTGCACCCAGGATGAGGTCGGAGTCCAAAGGCTTAGCGAAGCGCGCATTAATGACCCGGCATCCCACCCCCACCTTTTGTAGCTCCCTGGCTGCCTCCAGCGCAGGGTATACCATGGCGCCTAGGGCTAGAATGGCTACATCTTCTCCATCCTGAAGAAGCTCTCCTTTGCCGATATGAAATTCCCGCAGCCTCTTGTCCAAGTCCGCTCCTGGCCCCGGGCCTTTGGGGTAGCGGATCGCCATGGGCCGATTCGCCCTTACGGCAGTGTAGACAAGGTGCTGAAGTTCATTCTCGTCCTTGGGAGCAGAGACTATCAGGTTTGGAACACAGCCAAGATATGAAAGATCGAAACTACCCTGGTGGGTCTTGCCATCATCAGCTACGATGCCGCTGCGGTCGATAACAAAAACCACCGGCAATTCCTGGAGGCAAACATCGTGGAGTATCTGATCGAAGGCACGCTGTAAGAAAGTGGAATAGATGGCCACAATAGGCACGAATCCCTGAGTGGCGAGGCCAGCGGCAAAGGTCACCGCGTGCTGTTCGCAGATGCCCACATCAAATACCCGGCTGGGAAGTTCCCTGGATACGTTAACCAGGCCGGTGCCATCCAGCATGGCAGCCGTGATGACTACCACCCTGGGGTCTTCGCGGGCGATGCGCAGCACGGTTTGTCCCAGGACTTGACTATAGGTGGGGCCACTTTCGTGGCTGCCGCTGGCAGGTATGCCATGAAAACTGATGGCATCCTTCTCGGCGGGGTCATATCCCTTACCCTTGGTGGTGATAACGTGAATGAAAACGGGGCCTTTAGTGTAGCTTCGCGCCTGGTGCAAAGCCATCTCCAGGTCGGCGATATTGTGCCCATCGACAGGTCCCAGGTAGGCAAACCCCAGTTCCTCCCACATTATCCTGGGCAGAAGGAAACCCTTGAACCCCATCTTGGCCCGCCTGCCTATCTGTTTGCCAAGGGGCAGCCTGGTGATAACTCGCTCCACACCCTTTTCCGGCCAGCGCAGCCGAGTGTCCAGGCGCAGCCTGTTGAGTACCTTAGACAGGGCACCAACGCTGGGAGAAATTGCCATGCCATTATCGTTTAGCACCACGATGAGTCTGGAGCCTAATTGGCCTGCCTGATTCAGGCCCTCGAAGGCCATTCCGCCGGATAGAGCGCCGTCGCCGACAACCGCCACTACATGGTAACTATCACCCGACAGGTCCCGGGCAACGGCCATGCCCAGGGCAGCAGAAACAGATGTGCTAGCATGCCCAGTTCCGAAACTATCATGCAGGCTCTCCTCGCGGCTAGGGAATCCAGATAGGCCCCCCCACTGACGGATAGTAGAAAGGCGCTCTTTGCGTCCGGTCAACATCTTATGGACGTAGGACTGGTGTCCTACATCCCAGATAATCTTGTCTGCCGGACTATCAAAAACGCGGTGCAAGGCAATGGTAAGCTCCACCACTCCCAAGTTGGAAGCCAGGTGCCCACCGGTGACCCCGACCAGGGTGATCAGTTCCTCCCGGATCTCGGTGGCCAGGCTTTCTAGCTGGCGGCGGGACAAGCGCCTTAGATCGTCGGGATCATTGACTTCATCGAGGATCCTTGCCTCTTGCCTCATCTTAAAGGTTGCCTCAGCTTTTCTCTAGAATCTTTATCTTCTCCAAACGCTGAGCGTGCCTTCCACCCTCAAACTCAGTGACGAGAAAGGCGTGCACAATCATTCTGGCTAACTCTTGTCCCACTATGTCCTGTCCTAGACAAAGTACGTTAATATCAATGTGTTGTCGGGCACGATGCGCCGAAAAAAGATCATTGCATATCGCTGCCCTTATGCCTTTCACCTTGTTTGCGGCGATGCACATGCCAATGCCAGTGCCACACACCAGAATGCCACGGTCGAATCCGCCACTAGCCACTTCCTGCGCCACTTTCTGGGCAAAGTCAGGATAGTCAACCCTGGTGGTGTCATAATAGCAACCGAAGTCTTTATGAGTATGCCCCATCTCAGTAATGAGATTTATGATCATTTGCTTAAGTTGCAGGCCTCGATGATCACAGCCGAGGGCGATTTTCATGGTTCCCCCTTTGTGTTGATAGTATATCTTGGCCAGACTGTCAAATTCAATTTCTCGAGATTTCTTATCAATACATGTGTGTCATCCTAAGCGAAGCAAATGGTCTCTGAGACTTTTCGTCGTCCGCCTGAGAGGCTGTGAATTTATTGCCCCTTCAAAGCTGGGAATCGTGAGTTGCCGAAGCTACGGCCCGCATTTCTTCACAAACTCTGAGGCGGACTCTTCAGAGTTGCATTCGTAGTGAACCTCATTTCGGGGAACGAGGATAGTGTTGAGACAAAACCAGACCGATGTCCATGTCAGCGCGCCGACAAAAACGCTAGGCAGCCTTCATCCAGCCCGGCAGGAGGGGTTACACCTGGAGCGCAACTGTCCACAGGCAGCCTCTATATCCAGGCCTCTAGACACCCGTAGCGTATTTGAGACACCGCACCGTGTCAGTTCCCGTTGAAACGCAAGAACCTGCTTCATCGAGGGGGGTAGGAATTTCCTGTCGAGGGTGGGGCTTGCCGGAATAAGGTTTACATGGCAATTGAGCCCCAGGAGGAGATGGGCGAGGTCACGAGCATGGCGGACGGAGTCGTTTATGCCCCTGAACAAGACGTACTCAAAGGTAGGACGGCGGCCAGTCCTCTCAAAGTATTCCGTAGCAGCAGGCAGAAGCATCTCCAGGGGATATTTTCGGTTAATGGGGACAAGCATGTTTCGAAGCTCATTACTGCTAGCATGGAGGGAAATAGCCAGTTCGGCGTGAACCTTCTCCTGGGCAAGACGCCTGATCTGAGGCACAAGACCGGCTGTAGAGATGGTTACCCTCCTGGCTCCAAAACCCAGACCCTGCCTGGAGGCTAAGGTCTCCAAAGACTGCCGAATGGATTCATAGTTGGCCAAAGGTTCTCCCATTCCCATGAAGACCACGTTGGTAATACGAGGTGGCGTTGGGCCAGCCGCAACCTTGTCGTACCGGCGCGCCGCAAGCTGACGCTGGAAGTAGAGAACCTGTTCCACAATTTCTCCAGGGGAGAGATCGCGTTCGAAGCCTTGCTGGCCCGTAGCACAGAAAGGACAGCCGATGGGGCATCCCACCTGAGTAGAAATACAGACGGTGTTCCGCTTCTGGCCCTTTTCCCTTCCGTCATAGAGCATGAGTACGCTTTCAACGGATTGGCCATCCTCCAGTTCAAATAGAACTTTTGTTGTTTTGCCGTTATCGGAGATTCTCTGCTCTATGGGACGAAGGCTTAATGGCGTAGTTTGTGAGGCAAGCGTCTTTCTTAGTGCTGCTGGCAGATCAGTCATCTCGTCAAAGGAGCTGGCCAAACCCTGATACAGCCACCTGAATATCTGGCGGGCCGTGTAATCCGGCTGCCCGTAAGAGCGCACGAGGGACTTAAGCTGGTCAAGAGACAGGTCAGTGATTTTCGGGCGCATTTCGGGAAGATACGTCGCTTTCAGGCAAAGGGGCCGAGACGCCTCCCTGCCATACCTGCAAACATTCTAACCATTTTAGTCTAAGGGTTGCAGAGGACTACTGCAAGACAGAGGTCGAAGAGGCCCAAAATCTTGATTGTTGCAAGTTACGGCATCAATATGATAGCATTACGTAAAAGATGCACAATATTGTCGCTATACCCCTCAGAAAGCGGCAGTACAGCTATCCGCCCCCATGGATTTTCTCATGGTGAATCTGGTATCTACCAGACAGGATTGAGCGCTGTATGAGCACCAGGAACCCGCCCGTCATCGATCACCTGGACACCGAACTGATCAGAGAATTGGAGACCGATGCGGCGCAAACCTATACTGATCTGGCCACCAAGCTGCATGTCAGCAGAAACACTGTGCGAAGTCGGTTCGAGAGACTCCAGACCGCTCATGTCATCAGACCTGTTTGTTATGTCCCTCCCGAAGTCCTGGGGTACAGTTTCAACGTCTCTTTTGGCATTAATACCCAGCCCGGCAAACTCGAGGATGTAGCAAACCAACTGGCATCGTGGTCGGCAGTTCACACCATCATCTTATGCATTGGCCGTTTTGATATCACCGGCGGACGAGCCCTGTTCCGAGACCGTAGTGATCTCTTGGACTTCTTGAACCACGGCGTGGGTTCCATTGCTGGAATTCGAAGCATAGAGATAGCTTTACAGTTGCACGACGTCAAGTTGTCCACCGGCGTATTGGCGAATTTGCCGTCTCCGACGTGTGACCCTACCGATTTGGATTCAACTGATCTTAGCCTCATTCGGGAACTGCAGAGGGATCCTCGCCAAACGATAACTCACATTGCCAAGAAGATCAGGGCAACCGAAACTACGGTGATGAGGAGAATGCAGAGGCTAAAGGATAAGAGGGTTATCAATATCATAGCCGCTACTAATCCATTCCTTTTGGGATACGACGGTGTTGCAGCAATTTGGATGAAGGCAGACTTGGGTAAGGTTGCCGAGGTAGCGAACTCAGTTGCCTCTTACCCAGATGTCCGCTATGTAGGAACTCACACAGGCTCATATAACATCATTGCGTGGGTCATCTTCAAGAAGCTGAATGATCTAGGCCATTTCCTCAACGATGATCTGGGAAGGATTCCGGGATTAAGAGACATCGAACCCTTAACGCACCTGAAAATAGTCAAATCTTCCTTTCGGTATCTACATGAGTGAGCGAAACGGCTATAAGTAACGATGCTGGAACTGGCGATAGATGTAGCGGCGGCCGCTTTGCGGTCGACCATTTCTCGACTAAACGTGGCACCAGGGTGGTCAAGGTATTAATATTCGGAAGTCACAATGGTAAAATAGGATAAGAATACAGGAGGAACGAAATGGCTATCAGCTTACACACCGAACTATGTGACATGTTGGGGATTGAGTATCCGATTATGGCCTTCAACCATTGCCGCGACGTAGTGGCAGCAGTATCTAATGCCGGTGGAAGCGGCGTTCTAGGCGCTATTGCCTTGACGCCTGAGAACATTGCTGTAGAGGTTAACTGGCTGAAGGCCCATACGGACAAGCCCTTCGGGATAGACCTTGTGTTTCCAAAGGCCAGCCCCGAAACAGCTACCAGGGAGCAACTGCTGGGCTTCGTCCCCCAGGAATACAGGGACTTCATGGATCGAATCAAACAAGAGCTAGGGCTGCCTGAGGATACCTATTGCGGCCATGGCATGGACCTTGGCATCGGAGGCACTCATGAGTGGCAAAGGAAGCAACTGGAGGCAACCCTCAAGGTGAAGCCTGCTATCATTGCTGCTGGACTGGGAATAACCCGTGAGGCTGTAGAAGAGTGCCGCGCGGCAGGCATCAAGGTAATCACACTGGTTGGCAATGTGAAAAACGCTCGCCGTGCGGCGGAGCTTGGAGTCGATATTGTCGTGGCCCAGGGGACCGAAGCCGGAGGGCATACCGGAAGGATAGGGACTTTCGTTCTGGTTCCTCAGGTAGTTGATGCTGTCAGTCCCATCCCTGTGCTGGCTGCTGGCGGCATAGGGGATGGCAGGGGTCTGGCAGCCGCTCTAGCTTTAGGTGCTGTCGGCGTATGGACGGGCACTATTTGGTTGACCGCCCATGAAAGTCCGGTAGCAGACTGGATAAAGGACAAGATGCTTGAGGCTACCGACGAAGATGCCGTCACTACCAAGATATACACCGGGAAAAATGCCCGTACTCTGAAGAACAAGTATATTGATCGCTGGAATGAGCCGGACGCGCCGAAGACCCTTCCGATGCCCTTTCAGAACCTGTACTCACCGATGCCGCATTCCGTCAGTACCGAATACCCAGACGCACTCTCACTCTTTGACAAACCCGGCCTACGTGACTGGATTAGCACACCGGCAGGGAACGTTGTGGGGTTGATCAAGGAACGCAAGTCAGTAAGACAAATCATGTATGATATGGTATCCCAGGCGGTTGAGATATTAGGCACTGAATAGAGTCCGGGACTGGTCATCCAACCTGTGTAGTCAGGTAACGTGATACCACAGAGATTGAGAAGCAAGCTGGGATAGCAAGCTCCCGAAAGCACAGCTAAAGGAGATCAGTGCACATTCTCAGTCGCTACTGCTGAACCTGACAGCAGTGATGGGGCAACTTTCAGGGTCAGAAAGAGGGCAAGTATGGATTTTAGATTCACACCAGAGCAAGAGCAGCTTGAGAAAGAGATTTACACCTACCTGAAGAAAAACATTCCCCCCGAGCTCGATGACGAGATGATTACCTATCTTGAGGGTGAGGGGCCCATATTTCGCGATTTCATGAAGAAGATGGCGTCTGACGGATGGACGGGGATCGGGTGGCCACAAGAATATGGTGGTCAGGGGCGCACGCCGCTTGAGCAGTACATATTCTTCGACTTGGCTATGGGATACTTCCGGCTCCCGATCCCAGTACTGAGCTTGATGACAGTGGGGCCAACCTTGATGAGAGTGGGGAGTGAAGAGCAGAAACAACGTTTTCTGCGCCCTATTCTGAACGGCGATATCCAGTTCGGGATAGCCTACACGGAACCGGAAGCCGGCACTGACCTCTTCTCGCTCAAGACCACTGCTCTCAAGAAGGGCGATGACTACATCATCAACGGGCAGAAGATATTTACCTCCATGGGGACATCTGTGGACTATTTCTGGTTGGCAGCGCGCACCAACCCGCAAGCCAAACGTCAGCACGAGGGGATCTCGATCTTCCTGGTGGACGCAAAGAGTCCCGGCATTAACATCCAGCCCATGCATTTAATGAACGAGTATGCGATCGCTCAGGAGTTTTTCGACAATGTCAGGGTGCCCAAGGAGTGCCTGGTTGGAGAGGAGAATCTGGGAGTGCTGTACATGGTGACCCAACTGGCCCACGAGCGGATCAGCCTGGTCCCCCACTCAGCAGGAGTAAGGATAATCGAGGACACCACTCTGTGGGCCCAGTCCGCCAGGCGCAATGGGTCTTGCGTCGGCGATCAGCCATGGGTACGGAACAAGCTGGCTGAACTCACGGTGGAGTCAGAGGTACTCAAAATACTGAACTACCGGGTGGCATGGCAGATGGCAAGGGAAGAAACACCCCACGTGGAGTCGGCCATGATCAAGGTCTTCGGCAGCGAGCACATCGTCCGCACAGTAAGGATTTGCCAGGAGATCATGGGCCAGTTTGGGCAGCTACAGTTGGGCTCCAAATGGGCTCCGGTGAGCGGGTGGATTGAACGTCTGGCCCGGATATACCTATTGATCACCTTCGGGGGTGGCACCAACGAGGTCATGCGGGATATCATGGCCAGGATGGGTCTTGGATTGATGAAATCTCGATAAAGGAGTTGGAGAAGTGGATTTCGCATTGAATGATCAACAGGAGCTTCTGAAGAAGGAGGCTCGCCGCTTCCTCGACAGCGAGTTTCCCAAGAAACTGGTTCGCCAGCTACAAGAGAGCGAGTTGGGATATTCCCCGGAAATCTGGAAGAAGATAGCCGACTTGGGATGGCTGGGGCTGGTGATCCCGGAGGAATATGGTGGCGCCGGCGGTACGCTGCTTGATTTGGGCGTCCTGTTCGAGGAGGTCGGCAAGACAGCTTGCCCCAGTCCACTGTTCGCCACGATGGCCCTTGGGGTGCTTCCCTTGTTGGACGAAGGGAATGAGGAGCAAAAGCAGCGACTTCTGCCCAGAGTGGCCAGCGGCGACCTGATTCTGACCATGGCACTATCCGAGCCGGAGGCAGACTATCAACCCAAGTTCATGACCGCACGAGCCCAGCATAGGAATGGCCACTTCACTGTTACTGGCACTAAGCTATTTGTGCCTTACGCTCATGTGGCAGACATCATCCTGGCAGTGGCTGCTACCGGTTCTGTTGACGATGCCGGCAAAGGGATCACCGTGTTTCTGGTGTCGAAGGAAGCGCAGGGGATCGAACTGGTTCCGTTAAGGACCGTTGGCCAAGACAAGCAGTTTGAAGTGACATTCAACCGCGTACAGGTGCCACCGTCCGATATGTTGGGAGCGGTGGATGGTGGCTGGGCAGTGGTGGAGAAAACCCTGCAAAAGGCGACAGCCCTCCAATGCGTGGAGACAGTAGGGGTGATGCAACAAGAGCTGTCGATAACGGCTGAGTATACCTCAAACCGTGTGCAGTTTGGGCGGCCCATCGGCAGCTTTCAGGCAGTGCAGCATCGGCTGGCTGACATGCTGACGGATGTGGAAGGGGCCCGGTGGCTGTCCTACAGAGCGCTATCCCTCTTGAGCGAGGGCCTGCCGGCCCAAAGGGAGGTAGCTATCGCCAAGGCATGGGTCAGCGATGCCTGTCAGAGAGTGGCGTACTCGGCCCAGCATCTGCACGGAGGAATCGGGATGGACCTGGATTACGACCTGCATTTCTATTTCGAATGGGCGAAGGCGCGGCAGTTGAGCCTCGGCCCGACACCCTATCATCTAGCCTCCATCGAGCCGGCAATCCGCAGCAAATGAGAGCTGCCTTTGGTACAATTGGCTGAAGGGCGTTGTGTTTGCTCACACGCCACTTACCAGTGGGTGTTGCCCACGTGGTAGCCGACATCATAGAATGTTCTCGGCTGGTATCGTTATCACTCAAGACGGCTTGAGGAAATATGTCTCAAGTCCGCGAGAATATCCTGAAGCGAGGAGGGAATTGAGTGGAAAAGAAGGAAACATTGCTGGGTGGCTGTCGAGTTCTGGATCTGACCAACGAACTGGGACTCTTGGCGGGCAAGGTTCTGGGTGACTTTGGGGCCGATGTCATTAAGATTGAGAAACCAGGAGGAGACCCTTCACGGAACATCGGGCCTTTCTATAAAGATATCCCTGACCCGGAGAAGAGCCTGTTCTGGTTTGCTACGAATACCAGTAAGAGGGGCATCACTCTGAACATAGAGAATCATGAAGGAAGGGAACTTTTCAGGCGCTTAGTCAAGACGGCTGATATAGTGCTGGAATCCTTCGAACCTGGCTACCTGAACAACTTGGGCATCGGTTACTCTGATCTGAAGGCAGTTAAGCCGGAGATCATCATGACCTCCATTACCCCTTTCGGCCAGACAGGACCCTACGCTCATTATCGTGCCACGGACCTGATCGGCGCGGCCATGGGTGGCATGGTGAGGATACTGGGTGAACTCGGTCGCCCTCCCGTCCGCATGAGCTGCGACCCTCAAGCTTACTTCCATGCGGCCCTTCATGGCGCACTGGGCTCTGTGATGGCATACTACCACCAGCAGCTTACCGGAGAGGGACAGCATGTAGACGTTTCAATGCAGGATTCAGTGGAACTGACGCTAATGAACGCGCTAGAGATAGCCGAACTTATGAAGGTCAACGTCATTGGCACCGGGCAGGTTTCGATAAGCGTCAGGCCGCCGCCCCTCGGCATCCTCATGGGACGTGTTGTGTTTCCATGTAAAGACGGCTATGCCATTGTTACGGTCGGCGGTGGGGCTTTTGTAGGCATGGCTAAGTCCTCGGCCATCCTGGTACGATGGGCCAACGAGGAGGGGATGTGTCTGGAATTCAAGGATTTCGATTTCTCTCAGTGGGACATGTCAAAGATAACTCAGGACGAAACAGATCGGAAGGATCGGACAATTGGGGAGTTTATCAAAACGAAAACTAAGGCCGAGCTGATGGAGGGCGCGGTTCAGAGAGGCATCATGCTTGCCCCCTGCAATACAATCGATGACTTGATCAACAGCCCCCATCTGCATGAGCGGAATTACTGGGAGGCCGTAGAACACCCCGAGCTGGGCGAGTCTATTACCTACCATGGCGCGCCGATCAAAATATCAGACGCACCCTGGAGGATCAGCCGCCGTGCGCCGCTCATTGGCGAGCACAACCGGGAGATATTTGAGAGCGAGCTAGGACTTTCTCTGGAGCAAATGGGAGTTCTGAAGGCCAATGGGGTTATCTGATTCTATTAGCAACCGAAATCACAGATGGAGGCGAAGATGACAAAGCAGATATTTGAAGGGCTACGTGTCGCTGACTTCTGCTGGGCGGCGGCTGGGCCACAGGTTGGGCGTGAGCTAGCAGAGCACGGAGCAACGGTAATTCGTGTCGAAAGCCACCGCCGTCTGGATATCCTGAGGTCATCGCCACCCTTTAAGGACAGTATCCCGACTTTCAATCGTAGCGCATTTTTCACCCAGTACAACGCAAACAAATATGGGATCAGCTTGGATTTAGGCAACCCGCGGGCTCGCGAGGTTACCAGGAGACTGATAAGCTGGGCTGACATCGTAGGCGAGAGCATGGGCCCTGGTGCTATGGCCAAGCTTGGTCTGGACTATGAGAGCTGCCGCAAGATCAACCCACAGATCATTTACTTCAGCACTTGCATGCTCGGACAGTACGGGCCACACCGTGATTTCAGGGGGGTTGGCACCCACGTCAACGCGCTTGGCGGATTTTGTGCGGTCACAGGTTGGCCTGATAGCGAGCCCACCCAGATATTCACTGCCTATTCTGACTACATCTCGCCATGGTACACTTTGATTGCTGTCATGGGCGCTCTGCTGCGACGTCGGAAGACAGGGGTTGGGATGTATATGGAGCAGTCACAGCTAGAGGCAGCCGTCAGCTTCCTGGGGCCTCACGTACTGGATTATGCGGTGAACCACAACCTGCTCAACCGAAGGGGAAACAGGGATCGCTATATGTCCCCGCACGGCGTCTATCCTTGCCGTGGCAGCGATCGCTGGGTGGCCCTTGCAGTGACCAGCGACGAGGATTGGCAACGTCTGTGCCACGTGATGGGTAATCCTGAGTGGACGAAGGACCCGAGATACGACTCCGTCGTTGGCCGTAAAGAAAACGAGGACGAGGTGGATCGATTGATCGGCGACTGGACGAAAGATTTTCTCCCAGAGCAGGTGTTGGCCATGCTTCAAGGAGCAGGGATCGCCGCAGGAGTGGTACAAACCGGTGATGACTTACTAGGTGATCCTCAACTCAAGCACCGCGAGCATTACCATGCGTTGAACCATCCTGTTATCGGATCACACTCGTATCATGCTCCTGCATATCGGCTGTCGCAGACTCCCTGTGTGATAGACAAGCCAGCCCCTTGTGTCGGAGAGCACAACCAGTATGTATATAAAGATATATTGGGCTTCTCCGATGACGAGATTGCCGATATGCTGGTGAATGGTGTCATCACCACCGATGCCGATGCTCCAACAACAGTCACGGTCTCGTGAGTCATCCCAGCACCTGCAAGAGCGAGCACATTCTAGAGGGGTCGATTTGTCCCAAAACGAGCAAAGCGGTACACTTGCCATTTAGGTACGGCTCAAAGTTCGCCAGAGGGCTGAGGCTATTCCATCAAGAATGGAAAGGAGGATATTCATGGAGAAGCGATGTTCACCCCAAACAGGTAGAGGAGGGTATTTGGACGCCTTGCTCAATAGCTGCCCTGACGCTGTCATAGCTATTAGTAGTGAAGGGGTAATTACATTTGCCAATAAGGAAGCCGTTAGACTTACCGGGTATCAGATGCATGAGCTTGTTGGCCAGACTATAGTCAATATGTATGATAGTCTCGAGACTGCCAAGGAAATAAACCGTAAGCTTTATGCCAGCAGCGGGATAATCCATGACCATGAATCTACGTTGAAGACAAAAACGGGAAAGCCAATCCCGGTGCGTATCTCGGCAGCTCATCTGAAGGATAGCTCAGGTACCTACATAGGAGCTGTAGGCTACTTTCAGATATATCGACCCTGGCCTACCGAAGAGGCCAAGGTCAAGGCATACGCTGAGGAATTGGAGGCAAAGCTTGAGGAATGGAAAGACTTAGGCGCTCCTGTATATGAGCTCTATCCGGGGCTCACAACAGTGGTGGTAGTCGGGCGACTTGACGCTAGTCGTATTGAGCGCATCAGGAGTAACCTCTTGAGCCATCTGAGGAGTCACAAAACTGCAGTCATTCGCATCGACCTGTCTGCAGCCTTGGTAGATGATGCTCCCTGTGTTGCCAGGGAGCTACTGAAGACAGTTCGTATTGCTAGATTGCTAGGCGCAGAGAGCATACTCACTGGCATCGATTCGTGCCTTGCTGAAGCGCTAGAACCCTTGGTGGAAGACCTGAGCTTAGTTAGGGTCTTCGGCTCCAGAGATGCTGCTCTGCAAGCAGCGCTTAATGTCATAGGTCTTGAGATCCGCAAGAAGGACTAGATTGGAGAATTAGGGTTTGGACAAGGTTTATCCCAACATAGATGAAGCGGTAGCTGACATTCCTGATGGAGCTTCCATTGCCATCGGGGGGTTTTTCACAGCAGGCACTCCCACCCCACTTATTCAAGCTCTAGCTAGACATGGAGCTAAGAACTTGACCATAATCTGCCAGCAGATGGGGCCAGGAAACGATACCATTACCCAACTGATCGTTAACAAGCAGGTGAAGAAAGCAATCTGCAACTACCCTTTCTACCGCTCAGCTAGCAAAGGTGCCAGCTCCCCCTTCGAGCAAGCTGTTCGTGCCGACGAGATTGAGTTGGAGGTGTATCCTATGGGTACCTTTATTGAAAAACTGAGGGCTGGTGCTGCCGGAATCGCTGGCTTCTACACCTCAACGGGAGTGGGCACAACTGTTGAGCTCGGGAAGGAAAAGAGGGCCTTCGGGGGGCGGGAGTATCTTCTGGAACTGGCTCTCAAACCTGACTACGCTTTTGTGTATTCCTATCGGGGAGACTGGATGGGCAACCTCACCTGCCGCAAAACGGCCAGAAACTTCAATCCAGAAATGGCCGCAGCAGCAAGGGTAACCATTGCTGCAGTAGAGAACCTGGTAGAACCAGGGAAGCTAGACGGTGACGTGGTTCATGTGCCGGGCATCTATGTACAGCGAGTAGTAAAAGTAGAGAGACCTAGCTACTACCCTACTATTGAATGACATGCGTTTGAGGAGGAAATAAGTGGGGAAGGCAACAAAGATACCTCGCGGCCTGTCCAGGGAATTGATGGCTCTAAGAGCAGCGAAAGAACTGGAAGATGGAACTTACGTCAATTTGGGCATAGGCATACCGACTTTGGTCTCTGACTGGATCGAGGGTAGGGATATCGTGTTGCAGGCTGAGATTGGTATGCTCAACACCGGGCCACTGGCTACCAGAGAGAATGTGGATCAAGATCTTATCAATGCCAGTTGCCAACCGGTAACTGAGTTGCCAGGGGCTTGCTACTTTTCCAGTGTCGAGTCTTTGGCCATGATACGGGGTGGCTACATGGACGTCGCCATTTTGGGCGCTCTGCAAGTCTCCGAGAAGGGAGACCTAGCAGGTTGGAACAACCCGGAGAGGGGATTCCCGGAGCATATTGGTAACATCGGCGGCTCTATGGACCTCGCCGTTGGAGCCAAGAAGGTGATCGTAACCATGACGCATGTTACCGCCCGCGGAAAGCCTAAGATTCTAAAGGAATGCACCTATCCTCTTACGGCGCGAGGTGTAGTCAAGCTTGTCATAACTGACTTGGCTGTCATTGATGTCACCCCAAAGGGGCTCTTGCTCATGGAGATAGCTCCTGGACTCACTGCTGAGGAAGTGCAATCACTGACTGAACCCAAGCTTATGATAGCGCCTGACCTGAAAGAAATAGAGCTTTAGTCACTCATAACAAAGCTCTTCAGGCGATCGATTTTGAAGTTACTGCGCAGACAGCTCCCATAACGCAATCGTCTCTGTGTCTTGGCATCCCTGCAGAAGCAGGATGGTTGCGATCTTTGATTAGGCGGGACGTCTCACCAGACTTACCGCTCCGACGTCACATGTCGGGACGCATACACCACATCCGATGCAGAGGTTTATGTCAACATCAGCCGATTCGTTAACCTTTATTGCCTCCACCGGGCACCGGTCAGCACAGATCCCACAGGCATTGCACCTCCCCCCATCTACCTCTGATATGAAAGGAGATGGAATAAAGGTCGGTGCGCCCATCTTATAGGTGCGGAATATGCCACAGCAGTTCGCACAGCAATTGCAGATCTGGCCGAGGAGATTGATGGTATGGACAAGCCCATCCTCATTGCATTTCCTCAGCAGTTCTATGGTCTCATCATAGGTGAGTTGGCGCGCCATGCCATGCTTCACGGCCCACCGGCTCAGGGCACCTGTATGGAGACATGCTTCCAGCATATGATCGCAGGGTTTGTCTGGATTAACGAGCCACTGAGAGAGACGGCACGGGCAAGGGGAGACGCTCCAGTGGCCCGCGTCTCTAAGAGCTTCCGCCAAATTCTCGGAGGGAAGGGCATCTCCAGGCAGAGCTCCCACAGGAGCCCACACCGGTGTATAGGGGAATCCCAATTTGCCTAGTCCTTCTTCAGCGAACTCCTTCAGTACCTGGTGCAATGTCTTCCCCAACTCCACAGTGTAGTTGAATCTGATATTGCCCCAAAGGCCTGTTTCAGTGAGGCCGCCCGCTGACATGCCCACCGCCTTATAGACGGGGTCTTCTTCACCAGGGTCGTAGAGGATGGTACCCTTATCGGCCATGGCATGGAGTCTCTGCTTCAGTTTGGTCTTATCCATGCCCGTCTTCTCGGAGAGCTGAGCCAGCGTTCCACCAGAAAGGCGTACTTGCAGGGCCAATTTGGCTTCATCGGGCGTAAACTGAATTTGCAACAGCTTCAAGAAGGCAGGGGTTTTCGGCATACCCACTGTATCCTCTTTGCCTATCATCTCCGCCAGTTCTTCGTAGGTATCTTTGTTTGACACGGATTTGTTCTCCCTCACAATACTCGAAAGGCTAGCTTATGGTTAGTCTCTCTTTTTAAGCAATTCTTCGATCTTTCTGGTCAGTTTCTCGCTTTCTTCCATAGTTAGTCCGAGGTTCTTCTCCAACCTGCGGATATACTCATTGAGCTCAGGAAAACGGTTCCTTACCTCAGCCATCTTTTCGTCCTGCCTTGCCACTTTTTCATCGAGATCTGTGAAGTCGATCCCTAAGCTAAGCCTGTTGTCCAAGAACTCAACAACTTTCCTCCAAGCCCATGGGTCATCGGTTGACACCAAATAGAAAGGCACTGGCACCCAGATGCTTGCCGCAGCGATATTTCTCATGTTAGCCAGCCATAATAGAAAAGAACCCAAGGTTGGCCTTTGGCCAGGAGGAGTTTCGTAATCCATGTCTACGGCCATATCATACTGCCTTAGAACCTTCTTCATCTCTAGGGAACTCGCTATGCCGAGCAACCTCCGTGGGACTGTGTGAGCACTTAAGGAAACAATGCTGCCAACCGTGTAGACCTCTTTGGCCTGGCAATAGTGCTCCGCTACGTCCAACACAGAGTTCAGGAACCTATACCACTCCGATCGAGGCGAGTTACTCAAGAAGAGCACCAAATTCTCTCCTTCGCAGCAGTAGAATTTGCTCTCTGGGAATTGAACTACATCTTCTTCAACGGACACTCCCCCTAATGGGAAGAAGTCCGGGGGCTCAATTTCTCCAAACCCCTTGCCTCCCAGTTTCTCTCTAAGGTAGCCAATGACCTTTGGCCCCAGTTTGCCAGCATCTTCGCTCCAACCCACTACCAGGGATGAGCTTAGTAACTCTGGTTTCCCGTAGATTCTGAACGGCTGCTTTTCAAGCAATTTCAGTCTTCCTCAGATTCTTTACTGGGGGAATTTAGCGATGCTCAGTGCAGGAATTCAAGAACGCCAACCAGCCCAGGTCCCGCGCACACAACCTTTGTCACCATCCTCTATTCTTCAGCTTGCACTAAACTGCTCGGATCCTAGATCAGAGCTAACCTCCGTTCATGGTAGAACTCGCTTCTTTCATGCATGTTCAGCGATACAGACTCCACTTTCTGACCGTCGATCTCCAGTTTGGCATCACACTCGCATACCCAAGTCATATAGGCGCGGGGTCGGGTGCCCTGAGGCCCAAGGCAGTTGGGTGCCGGATACCGTACGAAGTGCTTCATCCGATGAGTCACCGTGCCAAGAATCATGGGGGTGTCAAACGTCTGCACTAGCTTGCGAGCGTAGGTGATCCTCATCAAGGGCTCCATTTCAACCTCGCTGGCCTCAGTATAGATACCATCCTTCACGTAATCGATCGCCTTCTCCCCTTTGAGAAGCCAAATCCTCTTGAATCTTTGATAACCCCACTTCTCCGCAAAGTCTCCATCAAAGAATTGTATCGTGTGATTGGGTAGATAAATGTGCCCCCAGTACCACCACTGGAAGGTATCGAAAAGGCTGACGTTGCCCCACTGGTGATCAGTATAGCCCTCACCCTTAACCGGGATCTCTTTGCCGCCGACAATCAACTTGCCGCTAACCCTGGATCGAGGATGAATCACGTGCGTCCAATAGGTATCCGTGCGCGGCTCCTGGATGCGGCCAATGAAACAGCCGTCTGGAGGCTCCCTTACCCCCTGGGTCACGTTCTCATAGACCAGGTCTAAGCCGCCTTGCGCACCGCGGAAGTGAATCTCCCACTTGGGGTATCCACCCCGTGCATAGTTTTCGCCCCACTTTGCATCGCAAGTCTGGGTGGAGGCCGATGTCTCGTGAAGAGGGAAAATAGGCTGCATCTGTATCGTCATCCCATCAGGCGTGTTAATACAGACGTCGACATACCGCATCTCCGGGTCCTTCGTCGTCCCCGGATAACCACAGGCCCAGAAGGTCCATATCGAGTAGCCATTTTCGAAAACAGCGTCAAAATACCACCACTCCCAGGGTGCGCTGTGCCAGGCGTTGTCCTTGGGGGCAGGCTTGTAAAAATCCGGATTTCTGATCATGTCTAACCCTCCTTTTCAGTAAATCGCGTTTCTGATTTCAGTGCTAATACAAGACGGCATCGATGGCTCACATTCGCGGAGAACGAGGGCATAGCAGAAGGATAGCTGCTGTAAACTGCAAGTCTTGCTCCGCCAATGTTTGATCCATCACCTCCTTTCTCCAGAGACAGCGTTTAGTCTTGCCTCAGTTTCGAAACTGAATTCACCTTTGCCGCTCCAACTCCTTGCCACATGGCAAAGAGCTAGGAGTATTCAGTGACATCCAGGCTTGATGGATTGCTGCCAGATCCTCTTTACTACTTTACCATGGGCAGCCAATCGGTAATCCTTACTAGGTCCTTCGCATTGGCACTAAATTCATAGATCACATGGTGGTCTACTAGATAGCGTTTAGTTTGGCTGAAGCCCCATTGCGGGTAGCCTTCCCACATAGGACTTGTGGTCTTGTAATTCATGGCCGCGTCGAAGAAGGCTTGACCATTGAAATTCTCCGCACCCACATTCTTTACTCCCTGTTGCAGGACTTCGAGAATGGCGATCACCTGATGAGCCGCACCTACATAACCTAGACCAGCATAAATGATTTCATCAGCTTGCGATGGGCGGTATCGGTAAAGGAGGTTTGTAACCAGATCGACAATAGGGGTCGATTCATTCCATAGTATAGATTGGTTAGTAGTCAAGGTTCCGTCAAGGGCTTCCCAGCCAAGCAGATCCACGTAGAAGCCTCTGTAAGAACCGATGCCACTCGAATCAATCATCCTTGCCTTAGAGCCCGTGGCTCGAAGGTCCCTTAAGAAATAGCCTGCCGGCATGCCGTAGGAAGTCACATAATCGCAGTCTTTCAACCTCTCCACTTCACCCTTGAAGGCCATTGTACCCACGGGAGCAAGGTAAGCACCCAAGTAGTCAAACTTGCCCGGATAGTTCTGCATATATTCCTTTATCGCCTTGTCCGTGTTCACGGCACCGGGTTCGCTCCAGCTTGCCAGGCCAAGCTTAGGAATTCCCTGGCCATAATCCCAGACGTTAGCGCTGACCCATTGCAAGAGGGTCTTCATCGCCCATGGGTTGGTGTTCGAAAAGCCAAATACCCATCCCGGAGGCTCAAACAGAAGAGGGGTGGCACCCATAGCAGCTACGACCACCTTGTCCCTCTCCGCAAAAGGTTTCAATACCTCTGGATCTCCAGGAAAAAGAGTGATAACTACCTTCGCCCCCTGGTCCTTACACCACTCATAGCCAGGTATTATCCTGGAAGAATTGAACTGAGTGTCGTAGGCAGCAATCTTCACCTTCACCCCAGGGATAAGATTTTCATCGTTGTAGTGCCTGGCTATGTCCTGCGTTATGTAAGCGATAGTTTTAACCGCTGGTGCGCCTGGTCCTGTGAAATCCGTCAGTTCGCCTATGGTGATAGTCACCCTTTTCTCACCGCCACCACCACAGCCCAGGACGAACACAGCCACCAGCACCAGGCTCAGGAAACAAGCTATTCCCATCTTCCAACTGCGTCTCATAACCTGCCTCCTTTTACCTATGACGCGCGGTATGCCATAGTCAATGTGGGCTCATCCCTTTCCAAACATGATCAGTTTTCACCAGGATACGCACTGCATTCACCATTTTAGCCGAAGTGAGCAAAAATATCTTAGGCGGCTAGGCTCCACCTGTCAACCTGGTGGGAATAGAGGTAGTGTCAAGAGAAGTGTGTAAATTGAGGGATAGGCTTCTCCTTCCAGGTTGAGTTAAGGTGATTGGTAATGCCATAGATGATCCGATCAACACTCTCAGGGTTCTGGAAACAGCTCATAGGCCT
>VGOE01000016.1 GCA_016876035.1 Chloroflexota bacterium | reverse complement strand
CATTGGCCCGACAAGAGAGCCGCCATAGGTTATTTTGCACTGGATAGCACCAAGGTCATCTTTTGTGGCAACATGATAGCACGATTGTTGGTAATGATTTGTCACAGTCCTTTCTGAGACAGGCTCTGAAGGTCGTTCCATACATGAAATAGACTCTGCCAAAGGTAGCTTGGCTGACGTTGGTCAAGCTACCTAGTACGGTGTAACATGGTTTCTTGCGCATACTTTGAGTCCCAATGCGTATGCACAAAAGTGAGCGACTTTCTTTGAATCTTTAAGTGTTACACGGTACTAGACGAAAAAACTATCCAATGAAGAACAGCGAGGTAGCTAGAGTATTCCAGGATATCGCCGACTTCCTGGAGATGAAGGGCGAAATACCCTTCAAGGTGAGGGCGTACCAGAAGGCGGTGCGTTCCATAGAGTATTTACCGGTGGAGCTGGAGCAATTGATGGAGGAGGGCAGGCTGAAGGAGGTGCCCGGCGTTGGCGAGGCTATTGCCAAGAAGATTACCGAGCTTCTCACCACTGGCCGCCTGGAATACTACGAGAAATTGCGGGCGGAATTCCCCGAAGGGGTCATCAGCCTCCTGGAGATACCCGGCATCGGCCCCAAGACTGCCGTCAGACTTTCCACCGAACTTGGGATAAAATCGGTGGAGGAACTGGAAACGGCCATCCTTGAAGGTAAGGTGGCCAAGCTCTTCCGCCTGGGTGATAAGACAGCGGAAAATATCCTGCGTCACCTCCAGTCGCTGCGCACCAAGGAGCGGCGCATCCCCATTGGTGTCGCCCTGCCCTTGGTGGAAGATATCATGGCCTCTCTCGGCAAGACGTCTGACCTGCGCCACCTTACTCCAGCAGGAAGCCTACGCCGCTTCAGGGAGACCATCGGCGACATTGACCTGATGGGCACGGCAGATGAAGCTGAGGCGGCTATCGAGGCCTTCATTCGTCTGCCTCTGGCAAAGGAGGTGCTGGCCAAAGGAGTCACCAAGGCCAGCATTATTGCTGACCAGGGGCTTCAGGTGGACCTCCGGGTGGTGGAACACGATGCCTTCGGCTCTCTGCTTCAATATTTCACCGGCAGCAAGCAGCATAACATCGTTCTCAGGGAAAGGGGGCGTCGCCAGGGGGTCAAATTGAGTGAGTATGGGATCACTGATCTGCGAACAGGCGAGTTGGAGAAGTTCGCTACCGAGGAGGAGTTCTATCATCGCCTGGGCCTGCCCCTGATCCCCCCGGAGTTGCGGGAAGGACAGCAGGAGGTGGAGAGGGCGGAGCAAGGTTCTATCCCTGAACTGGTGAAGTTGTCAGACATCAAAGGTGACCTCCACGTCCATACTGACTGGAGCGATGGCCATGACTCTCTGGAAGCTATGACCGTGACAGCCCGGGCCCTGGGCTACCAGTACATCGCCATAACCGAGCATTCTCGGGGTCGGGGGATTGCCCGTGGACTGACGGAGGAGCGCTTGCGGGAGCAAATGGCCGAGATCAGAAGGCTCAATGAAAGGGTGACCGACCTCCGCATTCTCACTGGGATCGAGGTGGATATCCGTGCCAATGGAAGCCTGGACTTTCCTGACGAACTTCTGAAAGAGCTGGATGTGGTGGTGGCTGCGGTGCACTCTGCTATGGGACAGGATCAGGCCAAGATGACTGAGAGGGTTCTGATGGCGATAAGGAATCCCCATGTGGATGTGATAGCTCATCCCACCTGTCGGCTACTGGGTGAGAGGGAGCCTGTTGCCCTGGACATGGAGGCGGTTTTTCATGCTGCGGCGCAAGCGGGGACAGCCCTGGAAATCAACGCTATGCCGGAGCGCCTCGACCTGAAGGACGTTCACGTAATGCGGGCCAGAGAGCTGGGGGTGAAGCTTATCATGAGCACTGATGCTCATAGGGCTGACCATTTGGCCCTGATGCGCTTTGGCATCGGCATAGCCCGCCGTGGCTGGTGTGAGGCACGCAACATATTGAACACTCTACCGGTGGAAGACCTGCTGGCCGGTCTGAAACACAACTAATTCTGCGTAACAACCGAGATTCTTATCCGCGTGCGAGTTTGTGAAGAAATGCGGGCCGTAGCTTCGGCCCTTCACGATTTCCAGCTTTGAAGGGGCAATAAATTCACAGCCTCTGCGGCGGATCAGGATGATACCTACGCATTCGTGGGCGGCCTCGTGGTTAAGCCGTTGACGGCCATGCACTCAAGCGTGTAAGATGTGTCCATGAAACGAAGAAAGAAGCAGGAGTGGGACAGGCAGCGCATCCGGGCGCTGCGGCGTCATCTGGGCGTGACACAGCAACAATTGGCTGACCAGATGGGAACACGCCAGCAGACCATCAGCGAGTGGGAGTTGGGGATGTACCGGCCGCGGGGTGCCTCCGCGACGCTGCTTACCATGATTTCTGAGGGGGCCGGCTTCAAATATCAGGGAGAGCAGACCGAAAAAGATAACTGATGACAGTGGCCGGAGGCCGCAGTGTTCGGATGGTTTGTTCTCCATGCTTCCTCTGTGATACGTCCTCTGGAGTCTCAGTTTTCGTTGCGCTCTTCCTTCAGGGGCTTGACAGATACACGGAAACGTGTATCATGGGAGTGAGGGGCTAAATAGAGAGGCAAAGGACATTCCCAAGGTGGGCAGATTAGTCTATACCCTCGGCACCGGCACTCGAAGTTTTGACGAGTTTGTGGCTTTGCTGAACCGATATGAGGTTCAGGTGGTGGTGGATGTGCGCCGTTTTCCCAGGAGTCGCTTCTCATACTTTAGCTGCGAGGAGCTAACCAAGTCGCTGCCACAGCAAGGCATCGACTACTATTATCTGGGTGGGAAGTTGGGGGGATACAAAAAAGGTGGCTATGCAACCTTCTCAACCACGGAAGAGTTCAAAGGCGGACTGGAAGAGTTGATGGGGATAGCGTCTCAGAGAATCACAGCCATTGTCTGTGCCGAGAAGTTGCCGTGGCGGTGTCACCGGCGTTTCATCGGAGCTGAACTGAGCCGGCAAGGCTGGCAGGTGGTTCATACCATCGATGAGAAGCAGACTTGGTCACCTCAGGGCCAGTTTTTTGTACCCTGATTACACGTAATAGTGTAAGATGTACCCGAGGGAGGTTGGATAGGGATATGATCAGGGAAAGCCTCCTAGCTCAGATTTGGAGGCATCAGTGGATAATCAAAGATGCGTTGACGACTGTTGATGGCCAAAGAGTATTGGTGCTCCATCCGGGCTGGGAGAACAGCCATGACAGTGGTCCTGACTTTCGCCATGCGATCATCGGCATGAATGGAGGAAGTCCGGTTACCGGGGACGTGGAGCTTCATCTCCGCTCCCAGGAGTGGGAGGCCCATGGCCACCATAAGGACCCAAACTATGACAGCGTTGTTCTGCATGTGGTGCTTTGGGATGGTGGTAGGGAAGCTAGTTCGCTGAACAACGGGAAGAAAGCACCGATTCTGGCCTTGTCACCATATCTGAGAGGGCCACTTGAGGAATTGCGCTGGGCAATGCAGCCGTCCTTTTTGAGTTGTGCTTGCTCCGAGGCGTTCCAGCGGCATGGCCAGGCCTGGGTGGAGGGTGTGCTGGTTAAAGCCGGGAAGGAACGGTTCCATTTGAAGGCGTGGCGATTCAAGAAAAGAATGGCCGAAACAGAGATAGACCAGGTACTTCATGAAGGCTTGATGAGAGCTTTGGGCTATGCCAAGAACAAGAGACCTTTTGAAAGGCTGGCGCAATTGCTGCCACTAGATGTCCTGGTAGAGACTGACGGCCTGCGAAGTTTGGTGGAAATCCAGGCGATGATGTTAGGTACGGCCGGGCTGCTGCCCAAACAAAGATGCGGGAAGCACATGGGCCTTTCTGGCTCTGACAAGCTAGAAGCGGAAAGACTGCAACAAGTTTGGTACTCTTGCGGTGTCGGTCAGGCGATGAAGGAGTCGGATTGGCGGTTCTTCAAGGTACGGCCAGAGAATCTGCCACCTCGCCGTATTGTGGCTGCTAGCTACCTGCTTTCCAGGCACGGGCCAGTGCTTTTGGAGAGCGTGCTGGACATGGTCGAGCAGGCTCACCCTCAAACTCAGAAGAAGTTGGAGCAGATGTTCATGATCCCCGGCGATGGCTACTGGGTGTCCCACTGTGATTTTGGAAGGGAACTGGGTAGCGAACGGAGCCTCATTGGTCAGGGCCGTGCCAGAGAGATGGTGGTGAACGTTCTGCTTCCGTGCCTTCTTGCTTGGGCAGTCAAATGCCATCAGTCGTGGCTCAAAGGGCAAGTTTTGGAGTTATACCGTGACTATCCGGGTTTGCCGGAGAACTGGGTGACCAGACGCATGCAGAAGCAAATCTTTGGCTTGGAAAGGATGAAGGTGAATTCAGCCTGCCAGCAACAGGGACTGATCCACCTTTATGAGACCTTTTGCCTCAAGTGCAGATGCCAGGTCTGCCCTCTAGGTTGGGACGGTGCCTCTGGTCATCGCCAGCCGTCCAGTGCGGGCGACCTCTTTGATACCGAAGTCACGCAGGAGGTTAAGTAGGGAGCTTATCTTGTCTTCGTCACCAGTGACTTCCACAGTGACTGATTCAGCCGCCACATCCACAATGTTGGCCCTGAAGATATCGACAATCTGCATGATTTCGCTGCGGTTTTGCGGTGTAGTCTTTACTTTGATCAAGGCCAATTCTCGGTCTACCCTATCTTCATCAGTGATGTCGGACAACTTAATGACATCGATCACCTTGTCTAGCTGTTTCCTTACCTGTTCTACTGTAGCGGTGTCACCGCTGACCACGATGGTCATTCGGGATACCCCCTTCATCTCTGTTCGCCCCACGGCAATGCTTTCGATGTTGAAACCACGCCGGCGGAAAAGGCTAGCCACGCGGTTGAGCACGCCGGGCCTGTCAGCCACTAGGGCGACTATAGTGTGCTTCGGTTGAGTCACTTGCAGCACCTCCTGTCTCTTGAAAAGCTTGAGGCGATAGCCTAGATATTGCTTACAGTACCACTGGTGCTGGGTACCGCGGCCTTCCTCTTGGGACACTCGATCACCTGAGCCAGGGTTGCCCCTGGAGGCACCATAGGGTAAACGCTCTCCTCGGGCTCTACCATGAAATCAATGAGGAAAGGCCCATCATGTTCCATGGCCCTCTGGATGGCAGGGATCACCTCACTCCGCTTTTTCACTCTTAGCGCAGAGATGCCATAGGCGTCAGCGATCTTCAGGAAGTCCGGACCCATTAGAGGTGTGGCCACATAGCGACGCCCGTAGAACAGCTCCTGCCATTGCCTGACCATGCCCAGATAGCCGTTGTTCATGATGGCTATCTTGATGGCCAGCCTTTCCTGAACCATGGTGGCCAACTCCTGTATAGTCATCTGGATGCCGCCATCCCCAGCCACGCACCAGACGGTCTCCTCCGGGCGCCCGACCTTGACCCCGATAGCGGCTGGCAGTTCAAATCCCATGGTGCCCAAGCCGCCAGAGGAAATGAAACTGTTGGGCTTCTTATAGCAGAAGTGCTGGGCGGACCACATCTGGTGCTGCCCTACCCCGGTAACAATAGTGGCGTCGCTGTTGGTTACTTCACAGATGCTGCGGATCACATACTGGGGCAGGAGTTCCTCGCCGCCCCTGATGTCTATGGACGGATGTTCTTGACGCCACTGCTCCAGTTGCTGGATCCAACCGACGTGGGTCTGGTTCGTCACTTGCTTGTTCAACTCTCGTAGCACGTGCTTGACATCGCCCACGATGGGAACATCCACTCTGACGTTCTTGCCGATCTCGGCCGGGTCAATATCGATGTGGATAATGCTAGCCTTGGGAGCAAAACCGCTAACTATACCTGTAGCCCGATCATCAAACCTCATACCAATGGCGATCACCAGGTCAGCATGGGTTACCGCCATATTGGCATAGGCCAGACCGTGCATTCCCAGCATACCCAGGCTGAGCATGTGATTCTCTGGGAAGGAACTGGTTCCCAGCAGGGTGGTGATCACCGGTATCTGTGCCTTTTCTGCCAGCTCTCTGATTTCCTGGTGAGCCCCGGAGATGATCACACCTCGGCCAGAGATGATGACGGGACATTTGGCACGGTCTATGAGCTGGGCTGCCTTTCTTATCTGGGCAGGGTGACCGCGAAGTATCGGCTTGTATCCGGGCAGATCGACCTTGACAGGATAGTGGAACTCAGCTTCTTCAATGAAGACGTCCCGTGGTATGTCAATGAGCACTGTTCCCAGCCTGCCTGTAGTGGCGATGTAGAAGGCTTCCTTGAAAATCCTAGCCAGGTCCGCAGCGCTTAGAGCGATATAGTTGTGCTTGGTGATGGGCAGGGTAATGCCTGTGATGTCTATCTCCTGGAAGGCGTCTTTGCCGATGAAGGGCCGGGCTACCTGGCCTGTCATGGCTATTACTGGTGATGAATCGAGATAGGCATTGGCAATGCCTGTTACCAGGTTGGTAGCTCCCGGGCCTGAAGTGGCACAGCAGAGCCCAGGGCGTCCTGTAGCCCTGGCGTAGCCGTCGGCAGCATGGGCAGCACCCTGCTCGTGGCGTACCAGTATATGGCGGAGCTGGGGATAGTGGCGCAGGGTGTCGTAGAAGGGCAGAAGCGTCCCACCAGGGAAGCCAAACATGACCTCTACTCCTTCTCTCGCCAGACTCTCGCAGACAATTTGGGCACCCGTTAACTTCATAGTGTGTTCTCCGCGCTAGATGAAAATTGCTCCCTTGCTGGCCGAACTGACCTTCTCCGAGTAGCGCTTCAGATAGCCGGTGCTTATCCTGGGTTCAAAAGCGGGCAACTTCGCCAGCCTGGCTCGTATCTCGGTGTCAGGCAGTTCTACATTCAGCTTATATTTAGGGATATTGATGCTTATTATATCATTGTCTTGGAGCGCAGCGATAGGCCCCCTGGCAGCTGCCTCTGGTGAAACGTGTCCAATGGCTGCCCCTCGCGTGGCCCCAGAAAACCGCCCATCGGTGATGAGAGCCACTTCTTTATCTAGGCCCATGCCGCTAAGAAGCGATGTGGGCGTCAGCATCTCCGGCATGCCGGGACCTCCCCTCGGCCCCTCGTAACGGATGACGATCACCTCCCCCGGATTAATTCTCCGTCGCATGATGGCCGTGGTAGCTTCTGCTTCGGAGTTGAAAACCCTGGCCGGACCCCGGTGTGACAGCATCTCCGGAGCCACGGTGGCACTCTTGACCACCGCACCTTCAGGGGCCAGATTACCGAAGAGGACGGACAGGCCACCTTTGGCCGAGTACGGCTGGGACAAAGGACGGATGACCTCCTGGTTCTTGTTCTGGGCCATAGCGATGTTCTCTGCCACAGACCCTCCTGAGGCGGTCTTAGCTCCCAGTTTCAGCAGGTGGCCCAGCTCCTTCATCAGGGCTGCAATACCACCAGCATAGTCCAGATCCTCGATGCGGTGATCGCCAGCCGGGCTGATCTTGCAAAGGTGAGGGGTCTTGGTGCCGATCTCGTTTATCTGTGACAGAGGAAACTCGGCTCCTGCCTCGCTAGCGATGGCCATGAGGTGTAAGATAGAGTTGGTGCTGCCTCCCAGTGCCATGTCCACTACAAAGGCATTGTACATGGACTCCTCAGTAACAATGTCGCGGGGGCAGATGTTTTTCTGTAGGAGGTTCATGATCGCCCTCCCAGTTTCCCTGGCCAGACGGACTCGCCTTGCATCCGTGGCTGGAATGGTGCCATTGCCCGGGAGGGCCATTCCCAGAACCTCGGTGAGGCAGTTCATGGTGTTAGCAGTAAACATGCCGGCACAACTGCCGCAGCCTGGGCAAGCTACCTTTTCTAGCTCTGTCAGCTCCGCCTCGGTCATCTCTCCTTTGGCTACCCTTCCCACTGCCAGGAACACTGAGTTAAGATCGACTGCCTGCTGCTGGAATCTTCCCGCCAGCATGGGGCCGCCGCTGACAAAGATAGAGGGGATGTTGAGCCTCACTGCCGCCATGAGCATGCCAGGGATGATCTTATCGCAGTTGGGGATGAATACCAGAGCGTCGAAAGCATGAGCCTGGGCTAGGATCTCGGCAGAATCAGCGATCAACTCCCGGGAGGGAAGGCTAAACCTCATGCCAAGATGATTCATGGCGATGCCGTCACACACCCCGATAGTGTTCATCTCAAAGGGGGTGCCGCCAGCTTCGCGCACCCCGCCCTTCACTGCCTCAGCAATGCTGCACAGGTGAATGTGTCCGGGGATGATCTCGCTAAAGCTATTGATAATGCCGATGAAGGGCTGGTCAAGCTCCCTATCGGTGCATCCCAAAGCCCTCAGCAGAGACCGGTGCCCGGCCCGCTCAATGCCTTTCTTGACCATGTCACTCTTCATTGTCCTTCACCTCTTCTTCGGGTAAGCCGTGGCTCCATTGGAAGTAGTGATTTATGATAGCGTAACTAGCGTGATTTGAAAAGACTTAGATACGTGTAAGTGGCAAGTTCGTATCAGGTTGACGGGCAATCTCCGGAGCAGAGACTGTGTTGTGCTGAACCTACCGTACTCTGCTAGTTCCGTATAGCAACAGGGATTCTTCTCCCGCCTCAGAGTTTGTGAAGAAATGCGGGCCGTAGCTTCGGCCCTTCACGATTTCCAGCTTTGAAGGGGCAATAAATTCACAGCCTCTCAGGCGAGCGGATCAGAATGACACCTGCTGACGCTGTCACCCTGAGTGTAGCGAAGGGTCTCAGGTTAGGAAGCATTAGTCTTATTTCTTGGGCTTGTGGTATATTATCTGTGGCCTGCTGTTGAGCGATAGGCTAGCACCCATAGGTGGCACTGGGCTGCTGTGCGATGTCGGTCGAGTGTGCCTGTTCCCTGTTCGCCTTTAAGAGTATGCCTCAGTCGTCCATTACCACGGAGACGGCGGCGATATATCGCATATCTGTGGTTGGCCCAGCTATCAGGAGTAATGCGTAGGAGAGATAACGCTGTCTGATTTTCCCCGTGGATCGGACAAGGTCAGGAAGAGCCTGAGGTATGGGATACTGGATGGCTCAGCCAACGCGGCTTCGCTGGGGCTGGGCCAGGAGTATGTTACCCCCTTTGCCCTGGCCCTTAAAGCAACTACGGCCCAGATCGGGTTGCTTTCCAGTTTGTCCAGCCTGGTCATGGCCCTGTCCCAACTGTTGGCCCCTCAACTAGCTGAGAGAGCTGGCAGCCGCAAGCGCTTCATCCTTCGTGTCGTCTTCATTCATGCCTTGCTGTGGGTGCCCATTCTCCTGATTCCCCATGTGTTTCCGGGGCCGAAAGTATGGTGGCTGGTAGGTTTCTTCACTCTGAGCGTTGTATTCGGCTCCCTCGGAAATCCGGCCTGGGGAAGCATGATGTCCGACTTGGTGCCTGCGGGAATGAGAGGCAGGTATTTTGGCTTGAGAGGTAGGATCTGCGGCTTTACCACTCTTGTTTTTTTCTTCATCGGTGGGGTCATACTACGCTTTTCTGCGACTGAAATATTCTTCGGTTTCTCGATTATCTTTGGTGCTGCAGTGCTTTTCAGACTAATGTCCTGGTACTTCATCTCGAAGATGTACGAGCCACCTCTTCGGCTGGAGTGGTGGGAGCGGCGCGGGCTGCTCGATATTGTGAGCAGCCTGACCTCATCGAACCTGGGCAGGTTCACAATCTATGTATCGCTAATGAACTTTGCCACGTATATAGCAGGTCCCTTTCTTGCTGTCTATATGCTGCGGGACTTAAGGTTCGACTATCTCACCTATGCTGCCGTCATTGTCTCTGCCTCTTTGGTACACCTGACCTTCCTCACCTTCTGGGGCAGGAGAGCCGATAGCTTAGGGAATGTCAAAGTTCTGAGTGTTACATCTATCCTGATTCCTTTGGTCCCCCTGCTGTGGGTAGCGAGCCATCAGCTTTATTGGCTCATTCCGGTGCAGATGCTTTCCGGGTTTGCCTGGTCCGGATTTACCCTTGCCAGCACCAACTTCGTCTACGATGCCTCGACGCCAGAAAACAGGATGCGTTGCATTGCTCTCTTCAATGCCATGAATGGAGGCGCCATGTGCTTTGGTGCGATTCTAGGGGGCTACCTAGCCTTGTATCTACCCCCAGTGCTGGGCTACAGTCTGCTGACGCTGTTCTTGATTTCCGGCCTTCTGCGGGGACTGGTGGCGGTAACTCTTCTTCGACATGTATCAGAAGTGCGCCCAGGCGTCAGAGGTTGGCGACGGTAAGCGTGTGCTGTCTTGAGAAGCCTGGTAGGGTGTGTCTTGCTATGCTTCATCCGCCCTTCTGTGTTGATACGAAGGAAGAGGTTCCTTCAAACATCGGGACCTGCATAGCTCTCGCCTGGCTGGTGAAAAGCAAAATTGGTGGACCGAGCCCACCCTACGCGTTTGCTAGTATTGTGTAGTCCACGAGTTTCGCCATGTTACCTTTCTTTTGCCACGGCGAAATTCTGACATGCACCAAGACGGTTTGGATACGGTTTTGCCTCGGCGGGGGGCTATCGTGAGGCACGCCTGGCAAATCTTTCTTGCCTTAAGTTTACCCCGATAGGTTAAAATGGGGCTAGATGCGATACCGTGGAAGCTCGAAGATAAAGTACGAGCACAGCCTCATACCTGGGCTGAGGGAGTTCCTGGAGGAGGAACTGGAACCTCTGGGCCATGTCCGGACCATTATCCCTGGAAGAATCAGAAAGACAAAGAAGATGGTCAGTGGCCTACAGGTTCGATACAAGTACCCGGTGCAGGGTGGTGCCAAGCTGCTGGCCTATAGTTCAGACGTGGTACAGGAGCTGTTTATCGTTACTTCCAGGCCAGAGGAGCTGAAAGCTCTCGAAAGGAAAGCGGCGAAGGTCAGCCAGAAAGAAAGGATAAGGCAGAAAGGAGTCAGCAAGAGCCAGCTTGATCAGCGCACCAGCCAGTTTCTCCGCGGGTTGGGGGAGCCTGAACCCTGCGTTTTCTGTCCCTCGCCCTTTCAGGAAGAGGCCCTGCAACTCATCCTTCAGGGCGATGTGGTGGTCACCGCCCCCACCGGAAGCGGCAAGACCTGGATCGCAGAGCGAGCCATAGAGAGTTTCCTGAAGCAAGGAAAAGCATGCTGGTATACCACTCCCCTGAAGGCGCTGTCGAATCAGAAGTATGACAATTTCCGAAAGCTTCTCGGCGAACAAAGGGTGGGGCTTCTCACCGGGGAAAGGAAGGATAATCCATCGGCACCGGTGATAGTGGCCACCACCGAAGTATTTCGCAATGCGCTCTACTCGGGAGATCAGAAACCATGTTTAGCCGTGCTGGACGAGGCTCATTACCTGGGGGATGAACAGCGCGGCACCACCTGGGAGGAAGTGATAATCCTGGCCCCGGCTGAGACGCATCTCCTCCTTCTCTCGGCCACGATCTCTAATGCTGATGAGATTGTAAGATGGATGGAAAGGGTGAGACGGAAAAGACCTCATCCTGTCAAGGAGGAAGAGAGGCCAGTCCCCTTGCGGTACGGCTTCCTGACCCATAGAAAATATATTCTCAGCCTGGATTCAAAGGCTATCAGATCGCGAAAGAGGGCGAGGTCAGGTTTCAACCCGGTGAGAGTGGTTGAGACGCTGGAGGAAAGGGAACTCCTTCCGGCAATTATTTTCCTGCCGTCGCGCAAAGATTGTGACCGGGCGGCCTCCAAGTTTCAGGGTTTTTCCTGGAAGGACAGGGCGTCAAGATGGGATATTCTGGCGGAAGCGGCCAGGGACAATCCCTATCTTTGGGACAACCCTTTGCTAGACCCTCTGGTGGAGGCCGGGATAGCCTCGCACCACGCCGGCCATCTCACGGGGTGGAAAGTAGCGGTGGAGCGGATACTGGCCACAGGCAAGCTGCGGGCTGTGTTTGCCACCACGACTCTAGCCGCAGGACTGGATGTACCAGCCCGCACCGTGGTCTTACCTACATTGATGGCACGGGACAGCTTTGGCGCGAGGCCCTTGAGCACACTGGAGTTTCAGCAGATGACGGGCAGGGCGGGCAGGAGAGGCAAGGACAAGATCGGCTTTGTTGTCCTTGACCCGGAAAATGAGAGGGATCTGTTTGTGGCCTTGAGCCTGCAAAATTCTGAACCAGAAGCGATAAAATCTGCTTTTAAGATCAGCTATCACCAGATACTGAATCTCCTCAATCGCTCCAGTTTGGACAAGACCAGGGATATCCTGGAGAGGAGCCTCCTCCTTTTTCAGCAGAGCACCCGAAAAGACTTCCATGAGGTCAAGGCACAACTGGGCGACGAACTGATGAAGAGGATAGGCATCTTGCAGAGATTCAGATATCTCGACGAGTCATTTTTCTTAACGGAATTCGGCCGGTGGGCTGTGCTCATACGGCACGAGAACTCCCTCATCTTCACCGAGATGATAAGGCGCCAGCTCTATCCTTCGCTGTCTGCTGCGGAGCTTGCCGGCTGGATTGGGGCTTTGTCTCCCGGGCGCTGCCCCAGGCGGGCTGTTGGTCGCCTGAACCTGGAATCACTCCTGAAACTGGCGGAGGAACTGGAAAGGCTTGAGAGAAGGGTGGGGATCTCTTCTGTCCAGTTTTCTGCCGAGGAGGCCTGGAAAAGGGGGGCAGCGGTCAAGCTCTGGGCAGAAGGGGAAGAATGGGAAAGGGTGGTGGGAGAAGCCGACATCGAGGAAGGCGATCTGCAATGGCTCCTTATTCAGACCGCTGAGGTCCTGCGTCAGATGGAGGATTTGCCCTTGCCTATTGCCTCCGCAGCGAAGCAAGCGGGTGATGCGCTTTTGCGAGCGCCGGTGTTGTAGGCCGGCTATGTCAACAGATACAGTGGGTTCGATATTTCACGCTTCAACACAGTTAGGGTGGTTCCTCTGAGCCCACCCCACAAAATCATGCGAAGCAAGAATCCGAGACCGAAGCTTACACCTCTTTCCGGGAACGCCAATACAAGATCGCGCCGCCCACTATCAGCGCGGATGCCATTATGCTACCAGCAATAACGCTCATCATGAACCCACGGTATCCAATCCTGAATGTGCCGCTTAGTTCGCCGACTTCCATAGTGTAGGTGCCAGAGCCTTCGTGGGTCACCATAAAGACTACTGTCTCTGAATCACCACCTTTCAGGAACAAATCCTGACTGTCTATCTCTTCGCCATCGAACTTCAGTACTACCTTGTCGCTCCAGTCAACTATACCGGTATTCGTCACGGTAGCAGTAATGGTCACAGTTTCACCAGACGCAGGCTCTCGTGGGAAAATCGTGACGCCGCTAGCGACTAAAGGAGATATGCGGACACTGTAGGTCGCAGCCGTCTTTGCTTTTGTGGTAAAGCTTACCGTCTGTGATTTGCCTCCGTCGAGAGTCACATTGGTGCTAGCTGTCTCTTTGCCGTCGACTTGCAGTACCACCCTGTAAGTACCTGGAACTATGCTGCTATTGGTTACGTCAAGGCTAACGGCAATCTTATGGTCTTTCACTGAGTATGCCTTGATGCGATCAGGGTTGATGGTGAGGTTACTGAGTTCGAAGGTGGCGTGGGTAACCACCAGTTCATGATCCCCCGGTGGTAGCTCAAAGGCTGCCTGACCTTCGGCGTTCGCAGCTCCGAGGAGCGTTCCTTCAAGTACGACGCCCGCATTCCGATGCAACCCCGCCAATGTAACAGTGACGTCGCTGTCAGTGGACACATTGATAGTGCATTCCTTGCCGGCAGCAATTCCAGCCCGGTTGAGGTCGAGGGTTACGGCACCGATGTTTGTCAGGTCTGCCTCAAGATGGCTAGATGTCGGCTGGGCAGTGCCGGGCACCCGCACAAGCCACCGCTCGAGCCAGCTTTCACCCTCTGGGTGTGCGGAGGACCAGCCAGGTGCGAAAGCCGGATTCGGGCCGCACAGATCCTGACCGTCGTCTTTGTTGTTCCGTGTGGTCTCACCTCGCTCGATCGTCTCGGTGCTGTGTGGCAAGGCGTTGCTCATGATGTTGACCGTTCCCGGCATGGAGTCGTCGCTAACCAAGATCCCCGACACCCAGTACGCCGAGTCATACCGTAGGTCGAGACCCAGTGCCGGGTTGATGTTGAAGAGTGCCGGGTCGACGGTGTAAACGACCTGATACGGATTTGGGTTGCGGGTGAAATCGAGGGACGCGCGTTCGAAGACGCAGCGATAGTATGCCGGGCACTCGTGGCCGCGGTCGTAGACCAACCAGTAATGGTACTCGTACTCCAGCTGGTCCAGGCGATCGGCATCTTCCTTAGAAGGCGGCCCGAGTTGGCCGCTGTCGAGGAAGCCGTTAATCTGCAGGACCGGGACGTTGCGAAGGTTGGGGAAGAGAACCTCCCGGTAGGCGACACCAGTGCCCACGTGGGGGAGGATTGAGGCCCACAGATCCGGATAGAGCACACCGAGACGGTAGGCGCCCATTCCGCCCATCGACGAACCCTGGAGTGAGACGCGGTCAGGGTTGATGCCAAGGCGTTTGATCGCGTCAGCCAGAACCTCGAGCACGTCAACTTCGCTGATCCCTTCATAGCGTAGCGTCTCGCCCCGCCCCAAGGGGTACACCTGCATCGTCACGGGCAGGCTCGTGTCGAGTGTGACGTCCGGCTGGAACATCCCGATCAGATAGAGGTCATCACTCTGCTGACGCGCCGTACCGACGTAGCCGAGAGGGGTTACGAAAATCGACTGCATGTGATTGTTGTCAGCGCCGTGCAGATAGACAGTGAGAGGGTTGCCCTCCGGTAGCTCCTCGGGAATGAAGACCATGTAGGGCTGATACGGGCCAAGGTACTCGTGCTGCCAGGGTTTGTCAGGATTAGGGAGGTTCACACCTTCGGAAAGAGTAAGCGCAGAGTGGTGCAGGTACGTGTGCCAACCCGGAGTTCTTCCATCGGCGAGCTCGGTGGCGTGGTCTGTCATTTTCTCGAAGTCAAGCTCAGCCGCTGCGTTCGATGAGGGTAGGAGATCAGCGAGAATATCAGACTGCCGGTTTTCCTGCCATCGCACGAAAGGCTCATTCCCAACGAAGGCTAGGTCGTAGATCGGTTCGCTGCCGTCTAGCCATGATCCGCCCTGGGCATTGCGAATCCCCAGCACTGCAAAAGCCCGCCAGATTCCTTCTTCGGGGGTATCCAGTAGATTGCTGGGTACGACCGTCTTCATGACGTTCTGATCAGCATCAACCGTGGCAGCGATGACCGACTCAGTTGCTGACCACGCCTGTCCGGCGTAGCTCCACAGCTTAGCACCATCTGACGTTACCACTACGAGAGTCTCAACACCTAGCCGCCCATCTGCTGGCCAGCTATCACCGCCGTCGGGGAGCAGAGCGGCCCCGGTTGCCGGGTCGTTGTCGGTGTCAAAGGCCACGCCCAGGATGGGGACGGTAATCTTGGCAGCAGTCAGTGTCTGTAGTATCGCCAGCAAGTGCAAACCATCTGTTTTTACACTAATCTGGAGCTGGATCAGGTCAGCAGCATTCCCAGGAGCAGCCCAGTCCGGATACGTGGCGTCGCCGCCAGAGCGAGCCGCCTCACCAGGCGAGGCCCCTCGGTCCGGTGACTCATCGAAGTTGGCGCCTCTGTCGTCGTAGGCATAGTCAGTCCAAACGAATGTCCCCTTGACATAAGATGACGTTCCGCAAATCAGGGGGCCCAACTCGGGCTTGATGGAAGCAGCCGCAGCCACCACCGCTCCCCCTCCCCCAGCCCAGGGCACAGCAGCAGAGGCCAAGCACATCACGAACATAGCAACAGCAATGACTCTAAGAATACGCATTTCTGCTCCCTTCTAGTTAAGAAGTACCTGAACTGGGATTTCCAACTCAGTTCTTGACAGGGTAACACCAAACCCTCAGCGTTGTCTCTGCCGATGATAATATTCCCAGTCCCCTATTGTCAAGCTTGAATAACTGATCCTCGTATTCTATACTGGTGACGCAATGCGGTCTCCCTTCATCCTCTCTTCGGCGCCTGCTCGGGGGACTGCCTTTTATCATGTCGGTGTTGTTGGCCACTATCTGTCCATGAAATTCAGATTAAGGAGGTAAGAAAGCAATGCGACTGGAAGGCAAAGTTGTCCTGGTGACTGGGGCGGCCTCGGGAATTGGCAGGGCTACAGCCGTGGCCTTTGCTCGGGAAGGAGCCAGGGTAGTGGCGGCTGATGTCCTTGTGGAGGATGGACAGGAGACGGTTCGGCTTATCAAAGAAGCTGGGGGCCAGGCTATCTTTGTTAAGTGTGATGTCTCAAAGCAAGCTGAGGTTGAGGCGCTGATTAAGAAAACGGTGGAAACCTATGGCGCTTTGCATTGCGCCTTCAATAATGCCGGAATCGAGGGGAGGATGGCTCCCTCGCCCGACTTCAGTGAAGAGGAATGGGACCGGATTATCGATGTCAATCTTAAAGGCGTCTGGCTGTGCCTGAAGTATGAGGTGCCGCAGATGGTGAAGCAGGGTGGTGGGGTGATCGTCAACACGGCTTCGGTGGGTGGGTTGGTGGGGCTCCAGGGCTTGTCGCCTTACTGCGCGTCGAAGGGTGGTGTGGTGCAGTTGACCCGCACGGTAGCGCTGGAGTGTGCCCAGTCCAATATTCGCGTTAATGCTGTTTGCCCGGGTGGCATCAGCACACCTATGGCTCTGCGGCTGTCCAAGCAGCCGCAGATGGGGCCGGCCCGGCCGACACCGATGCACCGCTGGGGCAAGCCGGAGGAGATAGCTGAGGGTGTCGTCTGGCTGTGTTCCGATGCCAGCTCCTTTGTTACCGGACACCTCATGACTATTGACGGCGGCTTTGTGGCTGGGTAGACCTGAGGCGTATCTCGCCCGAAGGGTGTTTTTCATGCTAATCCGGAAGACAGATCTAAGTTGAACCAAAAGAAGATCGGTAGCCCGGTGGTGAGCAAACGGACCCTTAACAATAGCTGATTTTGTTAAGGTTTAGAAACAACAATTCCGGCCTTTGTTCTGTTGATTGGCCTATGGCTGGTATTGCAGGTAGAAGTTTGGTGGCCTCCTTGGCTTGTTGTCGAGGGATTGTCAGCGTAAAATGGCCACAGGTGTGGTCTTCTTAAGGCTCTGCTGGGAGGCAACCTGGTGGCTAAGCAGATAGTAGCCGGGAAATTGCTAGGCGTGGCTGACTGCACTGCCATTCTCATCCAAGTGAGTTGGCTACAAACGTAGATGGTGGTAAGAATGAAGCTCTCGCCACAGTCGCGAAGTTCATCGAAGGATGCCCGAATGAGACCTTTCAAATTCGTACATACGGCTGATCTGCACTTGGACAGCCCTTTTGTCGGGATATCGCGTCTGGACGACTCGGTTGCCAGTCGCCTGCGTGAGGCGACGTTCCACACATTCGAGCGTGTGCTGGATATATGCATAGACCAACGCGTCGATTTCCTACTCATCGCTGGGGATGTTTACAACAGCCGGGACCGCAGCCTTCGCGCTCAAATTCGTTTCAGAGACGGACTTGCGCGCCTGAATGATGCGGGAATCTCGGCATTCGTGGTCCATGGAAACCACGATCCGCTAGACAGATGGTCGGCCAGTCTCAGATGGCCCGAGAGGGTACACATCTTTGGGGGTAGAGAGGTCGAGCGGGTTGTTGTGGGGGAGAATGGCAATGTATTTGCCCAGATATACGGGATAAGCTATCCTACACGAGACGTTCGACGGAACTTGGCCAAGGAATTTCGACGTGTTGACGATGGCCCGTTTGCCATCGGGCTTCTTCACTGCAATCTCGGAGACAGCACTGGGCATGAACCGTACGCACCCTGCACAGTAGAAGACCTTGTCTATGTGGGGATGGATTACTGGGCACTAGGACACGTACATGACCATGTAATCGTTTGCCCTGAGCGTCCCGCAATTGCATATCCAGGCAATCCGCAGGGATGCAATGTCCGTGAGCAGAAGGCACGCGGATGCTATCTCGTTCAGGTGGACACAGAGGGCCACCCCAGCATAGATTTCGTTGCGGTGGACACAATCCGCTGGTTCTGGGAAACCGTGAGCATTGAACAGGCTAGCAGCGAAGACGAGCTGATCGATACAGTGGAGAATGCGTGTGCGGTAGTGCGAGAGCAAGCAGATAACCGACCGGCACTGTGTCGGGTTACACTGGAAGGAAGAAGCCCAATGCATCGCAAGCTCATGCAGTCAGGTTTCGTGGATGATCTTGTGCGTGTGATAAGGGAAAGCGAGGGCGGCCGAGACCCTTCGGTTTGGCTGGAGCGAATAGAAGTGGATACACGCCCCGTGGTCGATGTTGAAGCCCGGCGTTCAGGGCAGGATTTCTTGTCAGACCTCCTGGCGCTGATTCGTGAATACAGGGGCGATCCTACACTCTCGAGTTCGCTGCGGTCTGAACTGGCTCCTCTTTTCGAGTCCCGTCGTGGCCGGTTGTTTGTTGAGCCTCTAACCGACGAGGAGCTGTTGCAGTGCCTGGATGCGGCCGAAGCCCGTTGCCTTGACCTACTTGTAGGTGACGATTGATGCGAATCGAGTCCCTCTACATCGACGGTTACGGGGTCTTTCGAGACGCCTCTCTCCCATCTGAAGGCGCGCAGGCTAGCTTCTCGCCAACCCTTGCAGTCGTATTGGGTCCCAACGAATCAGGCAAAAGTACCCTTCTTTCTTTCATACGCACGATCCTGTTCGGTTTCGCTGACGCTCGAACTACTGAGAACCGTTATCCTCCCCTTCGTGGGGGACGGCACGGAGGTCGGATAATTATAGCTGATCGTCGTGGGGGCAGATATGTTGTTGAGCGTCTTGCCGGTTCGCGAGGTGGAGCGCTCGCTGTCACATTGCCTGATGGCTCAGAGGGCGGAATGGACGATCTAAACGCGCTTCTCGGGAATGCCTCTCGAGATCTCTTCCGCAATGTATTCGCCTTCAGCCTTAGCGAACTTCAGGCATTCGAAACCTTGACTAGTGAGGGTGTCAGGGCTCGAATCTACGGCGCAGGAATTGGTACAGGGCGTTTGGTCCTGGCAGACATCGAACGCGAGATTGATCAACAGAGGCAGAAATTGTTCAAGGAGAGTGGAAGCTCTCAGGAGATCCCGAAGCTATTCCAAGAAGGGGACACACTGAAAGCACGACTGCGACAGCTATCCGACCGGGTATCACAATATGACTCTCTTCGAAGAAATCTCGATAGCCTGACTGCGGATTTGCTTACCACAAAAGGGAATCTCCTTACCGAGCAGAGTAGGCTGGTCCATGTGAGGAATCTTATCCAGGCTTGGGATGATTGGACGGAACTGCAGGCAAGTAGGGGGCGGCTTAGCCAGCTACCTGAGGTTGTCGAATTCCCACCGGACGGTGTTGTCCGCCTAGAACGTATAGTTGAGACCAGCCGAAGCCTTCAGGAGAACCTCATCGATCTTCAGACAAGACTAGTGAAAGCTAAGAATGAACTTGATTCCATCCAGGTTGACGAGCGAATGCTGCGAGCGGCTCCAAAAATAGAAACCTTGCGTCGCGGATTGAATGCATACGAGTCGGCAAAGAAAGACCTGCCTGGGTTGCAAGCAGAGCTGAAAGCTAAGAAGCGGGATTTGGCCGAAAGCTTGAGGTACATGGGTCCTGGGTGGGATGAGGAACGCGTGAAGGGGTTTGACACATCGCTTCCTGTGCGCGAGGCCGTACGCAGTCATGGCAAAGCACTTCTGAACGCATCCCAGGAATTCCGAGATGCACAGCAAGAGGTGCGCAGTGCCAAGTCACTCTTGGGAGAGAGAAGAAAAGAACACGAGCGTCTCGAAAAGGTCTTGGAGAGGTTGAGCGAGCCAGGTGAGCTGAATATGAACGCTTTGGAGGCCCGGAGACTCCGGGCCAGAGAACTGCTATTTGCCCTCCCCAAACACCGGGGCCTGTTAGAGAAAAGCGAACACCTAAGGGAGCGACGAGCAGATCGCGAATCGTATCTTGCCTCTATCGAGACGCAACTCAGGCAAAGCGTGGCATTTCTTCCCATGTGGCCAGCATTGCTTGCTGCAGTAATCGTCGTCGCTTTGGCAGGGTGGTTTGCTAGCAAGGGTGAGTGGTTCCCCTTCGTTGGTGTAGTGCTCTTGGTAGGAATCATTGCCTTGGCCTACAGTCAGATACGAGCCCAGCAGTCGAAAAGAATGCGGGAGCGCATTGAAGTTTTGCAGGAGGAAAAGGGTACTATATCGAACACACTGCTCGGTTTAGATGAAGATCTCCATAGGGTGTCCAATCAGATTGCAGGCGAGGAAACGACCTTGCGACGGGCCGCAAATGCCCTTGGGTTTGATACTATTCCGACTGTGGAAGATATGGAGTCCTTGGATATGCAAATTCAGAAGGCTGTGGAAGAACTTCGGGGGTGGAATGAGGCAAAACAACGGGTTACCGAAGCCCACGATCGGGTTGATGAACAAGAGGAGCGAGTTAGAAAGGCTGAAGACACTGAAAGCCAAGCTCGCGACAACATGCTGGCAGTGCACGCAGAATGGGCGACCTGTCTTGAAGAGCGAGCCATCGACACTGACCTCAGCACCGATACGTGTCTTGAGCTACTTTCTAGGGTTGAAAGCGCCTACGAAAAGATCAAGGCACTGGAGGATCATACCGCACGCATCGAGACCGTGGAATCAGCAATGCGAAAATATGAGAAGATGGCAAATGACGTTCTTGAGTCCTGTAAGCAGAGTGAGAGGCCTCGCGATGCCTTTCCGGCGGTTGTTGATGAACTGATAAAGTGCTTTGAAGAGAACCAGCATGATTCCGAAATGGCTGTGCAACTCCGCAGAATAATTGAGGAGAGGACTCTCGAAGAGGATCATCTCAGGTGCCGATATGAACAGATAGACAACGAGCGGAAGGAACTTTTGAGCCAAGCCAGTGCAGAGACTGAAGAGGAATTCCACGAACTGGCGAGAATCCACACAGAGAGAGAAAGCCTCCTCTCCTCCATCAGAGAAAGAACTAAGAACTTGGAGCGGATAGCCGGTCGAGGCAACGCCCTTGAAGAATTCTTGAATGAGATCAAGGATATGACTCCAGAGGAGCTACACAGGCGTGAACGTGAACTCGGCCAGAAGGTTTCAGAAATGGAGTTGCAGCGTGATGAGAGAAACAAGGAGTGGGGCCGGATTGATGACCAAGTAAAGAAGTTGGAAGCCGAGGACGAATCTTCTGTCCTTCGCTTCCGTCTTGGCGGAGTCATCGGCGATCTAAGAAAGAAGGCCCACGAGTGGTCTGTGCTCAGCATTGCTCAAGCTTTCCTTAAGAAAGCGCGAGAGCGGTATGAAAGGGAACGTCAGCCAGCCGTGGTGCAGGAAGCGCAAGCGTATTTCTCGTGTATCACGGGGAGGCGGTATCCGCGCCTTTTGTCGCCGCCCGGAGAAAACCGGATTGCAATAGAAGACCAACGAGGTGAGCGGAAAGACGTTGGACAACTAAGTCGGGGTACTGCCGAGCAGCTCTACCTCGCCTTGCGCTTTGGGCTTGTGCAGGAGTTCGGACGGCGCTCTGAAACTCTTCCCGTTGTCATGGACGACGTTCTCGCGAACTTCGACCCTCGGCGGGCGCGAGAAGCCTGCAAGGCTATCAAGCTCCTGACTGAAAACCACCAGGTGATACTGTTCACATGCCATCCCGAGACAGTAGATTTGCTCCGCTCAGAGATCAAGGGATTCCAGGTTATCGAATTGGGTAGCCTCGGCAATTGAGTTCGGGCGTTGACAGGAACTGATAGGAACGTCGAGAAGCGGAACAGGTTCTGCTGAGAGTCTGCGTACCACGCGCTGAAGCCGAACCACTCAGGATTCGCAGTAAAAAATCCGCACTAAAGTAGCTGCAAAAAGGAGGAGCGACCGCGAAGGTCGCTCCTCGATGTCAGTTTCAGCTCTTATTTAGTTTTAGCTTTTCTCTCCCAGTCCACTGCCCAGAGCTATTAGTCGATGAGCCTCTTGGTGCTGGGTATTCTCCCTCTGATGCGGTCATCGTGTCTGGTGGCACTGTCTAGCGCCCGCCCCAGCGCTTTGAAGGTCGCTTCTGCTTTGTGGTGGTCGTTGCTTCCTCGGAGGATCTGGGCATGCAGGTTGATGCGGGCCTCAGAGGCGAAAGTCTCCAGGAAGTGAGGGATGAGGCTGGCAGGTAAATCGGCGATTTTCTCCTCGTCGAAGGCTAGCTCTGCTGCGGCGTGCCCCCTGCCGCTAATGTCCACAGCCACCAGCGCCAAGGCGTCATCCATCGGTACGATGGCATGCCCCATCCTGACGATCCCTTCTTTTCCTCCCAGCGCCTGGTTGAAGACTCGACCAAGGCAAAGGGCGACATCCTCTACCAGGTGATGCGGGTCAGCCCCGGTGCCTGAGACCTTGAGGTCGAAGACCCCGTGTTTGGCAAGCTGCGACAAAAGGTGGTCAAACATCCTGAGCCCGGTGGTTATCTGGAACTCACCCTGGCCATCGATGGCCAGTTCTACACCCACCGCGGTCTCCTGAGTTTCCCTCTTGATACTGGCTATTCTCTCCGTCATTGCTGTTTCCTATACTCTGGCTTCAGCCCAAACCAGCACGTCGCTGATTAATAATCTCTCTGTGAACTTATCCGCTTACCAGCACATCTGTGTCTGGCTTTGCCTGCACAAGGGCAATCTGGACGCCATGCAAGGACTTAGGATGGGCAAAAATGACTTGCCCGCCGGAAAAGTCTAGCGGCGCATCGCTGGCAAAACTGACGCCCTTAGCTGCCCAGTCTTTCATGGCCTGCTCTATGTCGGTGACCTCCAACGAGATGTGGTTTACCCCTTCTCCTCTGACAGCGAGGAATCTGGCGATCGGACTGCTAGCCTCTTCTGAGGCAACTAAACTGATGGCTACGTTGCCCAGGCGAAACCTGACACCCCTAAGCCCAGAGTAGGCATAACGCTCTGGCGGAAGCAGACTAGGTGCCACACCCAGGACCTCGGAGTATCTCTTAACCGCAGCGTCTAAGTCTTGCACTGCTATGGCTACATCGAGGAACCGTTTTATCGTTTCCTGCTTCCTTGGTACCCGGTAATCACTCGGGGATCATCTTAAGCGGCCTCAGAGCATCCCCATACGCTACTTCGCTTCACTCGCTATGAAGTGAAGGTCTTATCGAATATCAGAAACCCAGCCCTACTCCTTTGGCTGGATGAACTCCATCTGTACACCAAATAGTGACTTGGGATGCCCGAAGTTGACTATGCCGCCAGAATAGGTCATGGGCTTGTCAGGGCTTACCAGCTTCACTCCCTTAGCTGTTAGGTCTTTCATATCGTTCGGCAGGTCGGTCACTTGGAAGGAGAGCAGGAACACGCCCTCTCCCCGACTCTCTACAAACTTGTAGATTGAGGTATCTGGGTTGCTCGAGGCAATCAGGTTGATTCTAACGTCGCCTACCCAAACAGTGGCCCCTCTCAGCCCGGGGAAAGCAAAGTCTTCAGGCTTGGTCCACTCCACCTTTCCGCCGAGGATCGCGGAATACTTCTTCACCGCTTCATCAAGATCCTTCACCGCTATGTTTACCCCGTATAGTTGCTTTATCATCTATTGTTTCCCTCCTTTTTCTTTCTGACTCACTCAGCGGTGACATCATTCTAGCAAATCTGACTGAGTGCTGCAATCAGGGCATCAGTATGCTCCGGCTTTCCCACGCTTATGCGAAGGCAGTTTGTGAGGCGCGGGGTGTCAAAGTAGCGGACAGAGATGCCCTTCCGTCTTAATTCTTGGTGGACATCCCTTGCCTGCCTGCCAATAACATGACAGAGGATGAAGTTCGCCTTTGACGGGTAGGGCTTAAGCCACTCAATTTCGGCCAGCCTGGTGAACAGGCGCTCTCGTTCCGCGATGATAGCTCTGATAGTCGGCTGCAAATAGTCTAGATCTTTCAGCGACTCCAGCGCTGCAATCTGGGCAGCTATGTTCACGTTGTAAGGTGGCTTAACTCTCGTCAGGTGTCGGGCGATTTTCTCTGGAAAGATACCATAGCCTACCCTCAGACCGGCCAAACCGGCCCACTTGCTGAAAGTACGCAGGATGATCAGGTTGTCGTGGTCGCCTGCCAGAGGCACCAAGGTATGCCCACTGAACTCGTAGTAAGCCTCATCCAATACTAACATTATCCCGGTTTCGAGCAGGGCCAGGATATCCCGTTCAGGAGTAGCATTGCCGGTGGGATTATTGGGGGAGGCGAGGAATATAAGCTTAGCCCTTTCCTTCACTATGACTTTCTTCACCGCGGGCACATCAACGGCAAAGTCTTCGTCTCGTGGTACCTCAATTACCCTGCCGCCACCGGTCTCGGTGCTAAAGGGGTACATGCCAAAGGTGGGCGTACAGTTGATCACCCTATCCCCTGGCTCAATAAAAAGGCGCACAATCCAGTCGATAAGCTCGTCACTGCCGCTCCCTGCTAGCAGACGACGGGAAGATACTCCAACATATCCTTCCAGCGCCTTCCGTAGCTGGCGCTGCTCAGAGTCGGGGTAAATGTGGTAATAGGGATAGGTGGAGAGGGCCTCCCTTACCCTGGGGGAGCAACCATAGGGGTTCTCATTCCCGTCAAGTTTGATGATCTCTTCAGTCGCCACGCCGGTGTCCTCACTGAGGGCCTCCAGGGGGGAGACGTAAGCATAGGGTTTGGTGTTCAGCAGGTGTGGCCTGATAAGCCTCTCCGGATCATTATTTGACTTCAAGTCTGCGCTCAGTCCTTTCTACGGCATAGTTAACATGAGATTGTCGAAGACCAGGCGAGGATTGGCATTCTGCTCCAGCGCTTGGCTTGCCTCCTGAAGGTGGCGGATGAAGCCCGAGATTTGCCTGCCATTGAGGTCTCTGGCCTGCTGAAAGAGCGCAGCTTGATGGTCTACATTGGTGATAGACTCACTGTTGTCGCCTCGAATCAAGAGCAGGTCATGCCACCACCGTATCCACAGGTCAAGGGTCTCCTTTATCTCCTCACGTCGCTTGCTGAACTGGTTTGCCAGTTCAGCCGCATAGGCGAAGCGCTGCATGATAGTTGCCTCTCTGAGTCTTGCCATGTTGGCCAGCCTCTGGTCTCTTGTTTTCAGCAATGCTTCCTCCTGCAAGGCCAGCAGTGCCCAACCCAGGCACCCGCCCGACACCCGGGCAAGGAGTTCCGCTTTTTGGTTGTCAATGGAATACCGCTCGGCTAATGTTTCTTTGATCAGGGTAATGGGGAGGGGACGCAGTTCCACTCGCTGGCAGCGGGAAACAACCGTCGGTAGCACCTCACTCTCCCGGGAGGTAAGCAGGATGATGAGCACCCGAGGTGAGGGCTCCTCCAGGGTCTTGAGCAGGCGGTTGGCCGCTTCCTGGGAAAGAAGCTCAGCTTTGTCAAAGATAAACACTTTGTGCCTGCCCTCATACGGGGGCAGACTGGCGGCACTTTGCATTTCCTTCACTTGGTCTATGCTTATCTCTTTCTTGCCCTCTCCTGAAAGGACGCCTATTACATAGATGTCACTGTGCTTGCCTCCCGCAATCCGCCGGCAGGAGGTACACTCTCCACAAGGGACATCGCTTGCCTGGCAATTTACCGCCTGGGCCAGGCCCAATGCCAAGGTGAACTTACCAACGTGAGGTGGCCCGACAAAAAGATAGGCATGGGAAAGCTGTCCTGCCTTAATGCTGCGTTCCAGGAGCGTAGTCGCCCTGGATTGACCTATAATCTTCCACATCTGGGCCCGCTCCGTCTTGAATGGCTTTCAAAACAGGTCGCATCTCATCAGGTCATCGTAGGTTTCGCGACGCCGGATGAGTTGCGCCCGTCCTTCCTTGACCAGGACGATAGCCGGTTTGAGGCAAGCATTGTAATTGCTGGCCATGGAAAGGCAGTAGGCACCACAAGCTGGTACAGCCAGGATATCGCCCTCCCTTACCTTAGGAAGATAGATATCCTTGATCAGGATATCGCCTGACTCGCAGAACTTGCCAGCTATGGTAACCTTCTCTGTTTCTGCTTCCGTAGTTCTGTTGGCGATCAGGGCTTCGTATTTGGCACCATAGAGGGGAGGTCTGATGTTGTCTCCCATCCCGCCGTCAACAAAGACGTATTTGCGTATGCCTGGGATATCCTTTGACCCGCCTATTCGGTAAAGGGCTACCCCTGCCTGACCTACGATTCCTCTTCCTGGTTCGATGATCAGTTGCGGCGCAGCCAGTTTAAGCTGGCTACTAAGATTAAGGAGCGCCGAAGTGATAGCCTCAGCATAGCTGCCAATCGATGGGGGTGGAGACTCTAGCAAATACTGGATGGCAAAACCACCGCCTATGTCCAATTCTCTCAACTCAAAGCTGTGTTTCTTGCTTATTTCAGCCGCAAAGCGGAGCAAAATTTCAAGGGCTTCCACGTAGGGTTGAGTCTCAAAAATAGGGGAGCCTAGGTGGAAGTGCAGCCCTGTCAAATTAAGGCTAGGGAAGTCCAGTGCTTTGGTGAGCGCCTCTTCGGCTTGTCCCGTACTGATGGGGAACCCGAATTTGCTGTCAAGGATGCCGGTAGTGGTGTGGCCATGCGTGTGGGGATCAACACCTGGGGACAGGCGCAGCAGAATATCTTGGGTCTTTCCTCCCTCCTTAGCTAAACTGCTCAGCAGGCTGAGCTCACGGAAGTTATCGACTACTATACGCCCCACTCCCCAATCCAGGGCCAGTCTTAGTTCCTCCTCGGTCTTGTTGTTGCCGTGGAAGTAGACCATCTGCGGAGGAAAGGCAACAGACCTGGCAATGGCCATCTCCCCGGCGGAGACCACATCGAGCCCCAGACCATCCTGGTGCAAGATGCGCGCCAAGACCGGATTGATAAATGCCTTGCAGGCGTAGACTACTGCTGTCTTGGGGTAGCGCCGTTGAAACTCTTGGCGGTAGTCGAGGCACCTGGTGCGTAGCGTGATCTCATCAAAGATGTACAGGGGAGTGCCAAAACTGGCGGCCAAATCTACAGCATCACAGCCGCCGATAACGAGATGATTCTTGTGGTTGCTCTCTGCCGTTAAGGGGAAAAGGGGAAGCTTGGATGATTGGTGCTTGTCGCTCACTCAATAGTTCCCCGGTTTCATTCTGGCTGATTGATTCTGTTATTGATAGCGTACTGTTTACTCGTCTTCTATTCCGAGGTTCACGATGTAATCGACCGAATCCTTTACTGTCATTATCCTTCTGGCGTCTTCGTCAGGTATCTCTATCTTCCTCTTTGGAGTGCTGAATTCTTCTTCCAGGGCCATCATCAACTCGACCAGATCCAGGGAGTCGGCATTGAAGTCTTCAATAAAAGAAGCGGAGGGCACGACCTCTTCCTCCTTTACCCCTAGTTGCTCGACTATGACGGCCCTCACCCGTTCGAAAACTGAAGCCACTATGTCACCCCTTTCTACTTTCTTCATTAGTCAGCTCGGAATAAACCGAGCCCAGGACACCGTTGATAAATTTCGCGGAACTATCACTACCGAAAGACTTGGCCAACTCGACTGCTTCGTTGATAGCTACCTTCGACGGAACCATATCGAACAGCATCTCGCAGACCCCTAAACGTAAGATGTTTCTGTCAACTATGGACATTTGCTGCAAAGGCCATGCAGTAGCAAACTTCTGCACCAGGGCGTCGATAGCCTGCCGATTCTCTAGCACCTTCGAAACCAGTTGCCTGGCAAAGGCAATTGACTCTTCGGGTAGGGAAGCGTCTTCAGACAGCCGATCCAAAGACTGCACGAAGTCATGACCGGAACAGTCAACCTCAAATAGTGCCTGTAAAGCTGCTACTCTCCCCTTTCGGCGGGTGGCTACCGGCGTTTTCGTTATGGTTCTACTCATTGGGCTTCTTACGTTGTTGATGCCAACAATAACCTGATACCTGTCACTAAGTATAGCATTGGTATCTTAGCAAGTGAAGATTTCCTATCCTGACGTTCTTTAGTCCTCGCCTCCTTGCAGTTTCAAGACACTCCTCGGCGTGTTGTCTGGAGGTGGTGGGCAAATCACTCATCATGAACTGGGGATAGAAAGCAAGGAGGGAATAGGGGATATCTGGGCTAAGGGAAGCAATAAAGGATGCGATCCTGGCCACTTCCTCCTGGTCTACATAACCTGGCACGAGGAGCGTGCTGGCAATCAAGAACGGAGGATGAGGTCTCATGAAGACGTATTTGGCCAGCAGTTGGAAATTTTCCAGGGTTCTCCTGTTGCTCACCCCGCAGAGAGCAACGTGCAATCCCTCACTCCAGGCTTTGAGATCAAACTTGATGCACCCGCCGGATGTCAGGGAAAGCTTGGCCATCTGCTGCAACGCGGCGGGATGCATTGAGCCATTGGTTTCCCAGCAGATGCGGAGAATCCTGCCGCGGTTTTGTTGCAGGGCTAAACGGGAGGCCAGAAGGGCGTGGGGTAGCTGGGGGGTGGGGTCTCCCCCAAAGTAGCAAATACAGGAAGTCTGTTGATCCACTGCCTGGGCCAGGGTTGAGGCGCTGACGTGCCCTTTCCTTCTGGCGGCGTAGCGGTACTGCCAGTTCTGGCAGAATAGACAGTTGAAGGAACAGGCCTGATAGAAGACCGCCAGGTTCTTATAGCCACGCTCCGCGGTGGGGCAGTAGGCAAAATCAGGGAAGCCACTGCCAGTACCGCCAGGGCAAACCCAGTCAGCTACGCAATTGGTGGGCAAGGAGTCGTAATACCAACTGACATTGGCTGTATCTGCGTTCACTCCCTCTAGTCTGCCTCCTTTGTTGGTGCGTAGGCCACAGTAGCTTGCCACCCCTTCGGCAATCTGACATTCATTGGCACATAATTTGCAGGTTAGTCCAGTGCTATCTCGAGGTGGTTGGCCCGAAAGATGGAATGGCGTCCGCGATTGACTGTGGGCCTCTCTAATCCGGGGTAAAACGCGGCTGAAATCATGCCGGATGCAGCCTGCGCATATCCCTAGCGCGCGGGATATGAGGGGTGATTCCCGACCGCAGTTCTGACAGATTGGAGCCGTTTCTACATCTGGAAGTCCGGATTGCTTTCGCATTTTACTTAACTGAACCACTACAGCGTTTAACAGACCACTGACGAATATTAGAAGGTGTTTGGTTGGATCATAGGGTGTGGCACTTACCGCCGACGGCAGTTTAGCTGCATTGAGAGGAAAGAATCTTCATCAGCCCTTGCCCTCTGTGCTCATGACCTCAGCCTGTTTAGCGGCTCGCCTTATCAGACCGGTGAGTACCTGCCCTGGCCCTATTTCGACGAAGCTGCATACTCCCTGGTGAACCATGTATTCTACAGACTTCTGCCATTGGACACAATGGCACAACTGATGCAACAGTTCAGCCTTGACTGCCTCGGCATAGGTCAGTGGTTGGGCAGTGGTATTGGCAACGATGGGAATGATCGGGTCACGGAAAGCAAGATCCGAAATAACGTGGGCCATGCCTTCGGCGGCTGGACGCATTAGGCGGCTGTGGAAAGCACCACTGACTTGGAGAGGTATGACACTTCGGGCTCCTTTTGCTCTGGCTAGATCTGCGGCGCGGGCGACATCCTGGGCAGCACCACTGATTACGATTTGCCCCGGACAATTCATGTTGGCAATTTGGGTTCCAGTGGCTTCGCAGACATCGTTAACCAAAGTTTCCTCCAGTCCGAGGATGGCCACCATCCCTCCCGGGTTCTGGTTCCCTGCTTCTTGCATCAAACGACCGCGCTCTCTGGCGAGGTAGACTGCCTGGGCGAAGTCCAGCGCTCGGGCAGCTACCAGGGCAGTGTATTCGCCGAGGCTATGACCGGCTACAAATGCTGGCACCTGATCTTGAAGCTTTGGACTGGCTCTGAGGTAGGCTATGCTGACTGCCAGTATCGCCGGCTGAGCGTTGCACGTTTGACGAAGGACTTCATCAGGTCCCTCAAAGCAGAGCCGTGTCAGGGGAAAATCCAGAGCAGCATCAGCCTCTTCAAAGACTGCTCTGGCTTGTGGTGAGCTATGATAAAGCTCTTGTCCCATGCCCACCCTTTGTGAGCCCTGGCCAGGGAAGACATAAGCCACCTTCCGTTCTTCCGCCATTGGCATAGCAAGCCTCAATTCACGTACTGACTAGAGCTGCCGACCTGAACAGTATGGTAACCCATGTCCAGGAACTCGCAGGCAGCAGTCCTCAGCAAGAACGCCCTCACCTCCCCCGCTTATCTCTTGCTTTTCTTGCTTTCTATTTCGATAACGTCTTCGTTGTTGTAGCTGCCACAGTTGGGGCAAATGTGGTGGCAAAGCTTGGTCTGGTGACACCGAGGGCAGGTCTCGACGGCTAGTGGAGCCAAGGCCAGATGGCTCCTCCTCTTGCCTTGGCGCGCCTTGGCGTATTTCCTCTTGGGTAATGGCGGCATTAGATCACCTCAACTTTCTGGCATTATCATCCAGTTTCGTCAGTTCGTCTAGGAGTGGATTGCCTGAGGAAGGCGGGCAGTGGCAGCGCTGGTGATTAAGGTTTGTGCCACACTGAGGGCAAAGCCCGCCACAATCAGGCCGACACACGGGTTTCATCGGTAGGGCGAGTAAGGCATATTGACGCATCGCCTCGCTCAAATCCAGTATGTGACGATTATCGATTGTAAACGTGGCCGGATCCTCGTCCAGGGGCAAGGGGATGCCAGTAGTGATATCTACCAAAGGGAGAAATTCCTCTTCCATCCGAAAGATGAGTGGATATTCAAAGAAGTCCAGGCAGCGGCTGCACATCAGGCGGCTCGTGCCAGCGAAAGTGCCTCTTACCAGAATGCCCCTGCGAGTACGTAGTAGCTCCACCTCTCCGTGAACATGACACTGGGTTGTCTCGTCCAGGTAGAGGGTCTCGTCGATTTCGAAGGCGCGAGTAGCCCCGGTGCCCTCTTTCAGGAGTTGTGCCACGTTGATCTGTGCATTGCCCATTTCTCTTGGACTCCGTTATACCACCATGAATAATTCTATCAGATAGGCCGACCAATTTCCTCTTTCAAGCCATTCCTCTAATCTAACGCCCTGTTTATTTCCCTGCCCTGGCCTCTCTCAGTTGCTCTAGTTTCAGCATTACTTCGTCGGTGACCTGATCAGGTATAGAGGTGCCAGTGGTTACACCAACGGAAGTCTTTTCCCTTAGCCAGCCTTGTTCGATCTCTGATGCCCTTTCTATATGATGTGTTTCTGTCCCCGTGGAAGAGCAAACCTCGGCAAGGCAGCGGGCATTGGCGCTATTCCGTCCTCCGACTACTATCATCATGTCTACCTTGTTGGCTAGCTGTACTGCCTCTGACTGCCGCTTCTTGGTGATATTGCATAGAGTATTGACGATACGCAACTCCTGAATCAGGGGCAGACACCAAGTGACAAAGCTGTCTATGAACTGTGCAAATTGATTAGCGTTTCGTGTGGTTTGTGACAGGAGCCCCAAACGCCGAGGCAACTGGCCCAGTTCCGAAATTGCTTGACTGTCTGGGATGGCTATCCCTGTCCCTCCTGCCCAACCAAGGATCCCCTTGACCTCGGGGTGGTTAGGGTCTCCAAAGACAACTACGAAGAAGCCCGCTTCCGATAATTCCTTGGCGGCTTTCTGTGCCTTTCGTACATTGGGACAAGTAGTGTCAATTAACCTGAGCCTTCTGGCCTTAAGCTCTTCTGCTACCTGGGGAGGCACACCATGCGAGGGGATAACGGCAATGCTGCCTGAAATCTGATCTAGGCTGGTCACCACCTTCACTCCAAGCCGTCTGAGGTCATCAACTACACGCTCGTTGTGTACTACCGGCCCGAGGGTTTCTATCTCCCCATACTTTCCGGTGGCTTCTTCTAATATCTTCAAGGCTCTTCTCACCCCGAAGCAGAATCCTGTTTCCTTTGCTTTTTCGATGCGTAGCATATTTAAGATGCTCGATTCATTAAGGCATTGGTAGAAGTTCTAAATCTTTCTCTTTTTGTGGTGCCTGTCCTTGTGGGGATGTTCAGGACCGGGGTGACAGGCCTAAGTACTAAGGCGTATTGCCTTTGTAGACGCCCCGGTAGTCTTCAGGAAGAAGCTCAGCCAGGCGCCTCATAACCATCTCTGTAGAAGAGACCAGTTGAGCGCGCGTTAAACTCCCGTCAACTCTGGGTAGTTTGAACGGCTGCCCGATATTGACTGTCACGTCGGGGCGGCTGAAGAACCGAGACTTGTTTTCATATCTTTGTCTAATCTTCTCCGTGCCAGAGATGCCTACAGGAAGGATAAGGGCGTCGTTACGAAAAGCAATGAAGGCTAGACCCAGTCGACCCCGCTGTAGCTGGAGGTTTCGACTTCTGGTACCTTCAGGAAATATCCCCAGAGCGCAGCCGTTTTTCAGTGCTTCATCGGCTTGATCCAGGGCTGTTCTATCCACTGTACCACGCTCCACGGTGAAGCCCCCAAAGACGCGCAAGAGAACTCTATGGAAGGGCGAGTAGAAATACTCCTTCTTTGCCATGAAGGCAATCCTTCGGGGAATGCAGACTCCCAGCAGAGGGATGTCAATCCAGCTGAGGTGATTGGAGGCGACAATAACTGGGCCTTCGGGCATGGCATCGATCTTGTTGTTCACGTGCCAGTGGCAAAGGCCAGAAAGCAAAACGGCCACCACCGGTTTGGCGGCACCATAGACGCTGGGAGACACCTAGCTTCCTCCTGCTAGATCAATTATCCGGTCAGCGACCTCTTCCGGGGTAAGGCCCTCGGTGTCAACAATCTTAGCATCGCTGGCGGGGCGCAGGGGAGATAGTGACCGCTGACTGTCAATCTCATCACGCTTCTCTAATTCGGCGAGAATGTCTTCATAGGTCAGTCTGCCTTTCTGGCCTAGCTCCGCATGACGGCGACGGGTTCTCTCTTCCCGAGAAGCAACAAGGAAGACCTTTAGCCCGGCTTGGGGCAGGACTACAGTACCGATGTCTCGCCCTGCCATTACGATCTTGCCTTCCTTGGCCATGCGGCGTTGCTTTGCTACCAAAACCTCTCTCACTCCAGCTACCTTAGCTACCTGTGATACTGCTGCCTCCACCTCAGGGCTGTAGATCTCAGCAGTGACGTTACAGCCATTGACGGAAACGGGATTATACCCGCTTCCGTCCTGCCGTGCAACTTCGATTTTGGCCTGGGTGGCTAGTTTGCTTAGCGCAGCTTCATCTGTGAGATCAATCTTGCGATGAAGAGCTAGCCATGTCAGAGCACGATACATCTCCCCCGTATCTACGAAGGAATATCCCAGCTTACAGGCCAGGATTCTGCCTACTGTGCTCTTGCCAACTGCCCCTCGCCCGTCGATGGTGATGGTGGAGGGTAAAGGCATTGTGCCTACCTTGTCATCTATCTTTGAATACGGGCATTTTCTTCTCGGCAAAGGATTTCACGGCTTCCTTAAAGTCCTCAGAGGCGGTGGCTATATTGACGCAGGCCATGGCAAAACAGATAGCCGTGTCCAGATCCATTTCCAGTCCTTTGTAGACGAGCAGCTTCGACAGCCTGAAGGCTATCGGAGAACCTCTGGCTATCTTCTCGGCCAGCTTCATCGTTTCCTCTTCCAGTTGCTCAGCAGGCACCAACCTGTTCAGGAGGCCAATTCTGTGTGCTTCCTGGGCATCACAAGTGTCTCCGGTGAAGATATATTCCAGGGCTTTCCCCACGCCTATGAGCCGAGGCAGTAGCCATGCGCCGCCGCTGTCTGGCGGTACACCAGCAGTAGTGAAGCCAATGGTAAACCGAGCTGCGGGTGAACCTATCCTGATATCACAGGCTGAGGCGATGTCCCAACCCAGGCCAGCCGCAAATCCATGCACCACTGCTATTGTCGGTTTATCCAGGTTTTGTAGCCCCAGGATTACGTACTTCTGCGGCTTTGGGGGGATCTTGCCCTTTTTCACCTGTTTCTCAATCTCTGGCCATACCTTCAGATCCTCAATGGCGATCTCGCCCTTTCTCACCTTCTCGTAATCAAAGTCGCCCCCGGCGCAAAAGGCACGCCCAGCTCCCTTGATGATCAGTACCCTGACCGTGTCATCATCAGCCACATCTTGTACAGCGGTGACCAGCTCATTGGCCATCTGCTCGTTGACGGCGTTCAGGGACTGGGGCCGGTTGAGGGTCAGGACAGCAATTGGGCCTTTCTTCTCCAGGATGATGGTCTTGAATTCCATAATCACTCCTTTCAGCTTTTATCTATCGCTTGCTGTAGAGTATGAATGAAGCTGTTCATCCTCTCCAGCTTATAGCTATCGTGAGGGGTATGGGTGCTACCGATAAGGCAGGACGAGGATTCAAAGAGCGTGTCAATAACCTTCAGATTATGCTCGGCCAGCGTTCGCCCGGTCTGGACGTTCTCAATCAGCAGATCCGCGTCTTCGGGCAAGAATACCTCGCTGGCCCCCCAGGTAGGAATCAGTCGATAAGGGCTGAGATGGTTATCCCGGGCGTATTTGTCGGCGATATCAGTGTACTCTGAGGCTACTCTCAGCCTGGAGAGATGACCCTTCCTCAGTAGCTCCCTCAAGTCTTGGGGGCTGTCCACAGGAAGCTGCTTGCTAACTACGGCCACTACCCTTACTTTGCCAAAACCTAGCCTCAGAATTTGCTTCACCGGGCTGGAGGGGAAGCGACAAAGGTGGTTCAGGAGCCAGTCTTCACCCGTGACGGCCAGGTCGAAGTTCCCATTGGCCACCTGGAGGGGCATATCCTGGGGCCGAACCATCTTTGTACTTATGCCTTCGATATTAGTACCAGGCCGGCGTGGGTCTGGAGGGTTATTCTGGATGGTGATGCCCGCCCTGCCCAAGAATTCCAGTGCTGGCCCTTGCAGGTGCCCGTCAGGAAGACCCAGCCGAACAGCAGAGTCCGGGCGTAGAGGGCTGGGAAGAGATTCATCTACGCCCTCTTTCTGGCCCTCTATATTTCCGATTGTTATCTCTTTGGCATCACTTGCTGAGTGAAGGCATCGAAGCAGCGGACTCAGGTCTCTAGAGTCCCAGCTAGTTCGGTGGGCGATCAGTAATGCGCTTGAGGAAAGGACCATTGATACCGGGGACAGTGTCTGATTAAAGGGATTGCCCGTGGGCAAGGAAATCAAAGCCAGATCAGCATTTTCCGGGGGATAGGCCTCAGCCGCTCCCCAAAGAGGGAAGATGCTGAATCGCCTTAGCCTGAGGCTCAGGGCGAAGGACTCAGCCAGACTGGGGTATTCAGTGGCTATGCGTATGGTTCCTGGCTTGGTCTGCCAGTAGTCTATCGACCTGGAACTGTCCGACTTGCTACAGGCTACGTACAGAGCGGTCTTACCATAGTTCAAGTCCAGTACCTTAACCAGAGCGCTGCTAGGGTACTTGGCCAGAAGCTCTTCAACCCAATCTCGACCACAGATTCCCAAGTCGTAGTTTCCCACGGCTACCTGGATAGGCACATCCTTTTCGTGGAATACCTTCAGGAAAAGTTCGGGGAGCTTGTCGCACCGGGGCCGGTAGGAGCGAGATTGGCCATCATAGCAACTGAGTTCCAGTCCCGTGCGTTGCAAAAAGGCACTGGTCGGGGAAAGAAGATTACCTTTAGGGAGAGCTAGCTTTAGTTGCATCTGCTGTCTGTAGCGCTTTCAAAATCTCAGCGGCTGAATCTGCTCTGAGAGACTTGCCGCCAGCTTTATCAGTCAAAAGGAAAGCAGGCTTGGCGCTTTCCCCTTTGATTGCAAGAACCCACCGGTAGTCGCTTGTCTTTGCATGTCCCTGGTCCAGCTCGGCTACATAACCGGCCCGGCGGAGAGCACCGGCGGTTTCAAAGCAAAGCTTATGGATGCCGGTTATGCTGACATCGCTCTGGATCAGAACCCTGGGCGCTTTGTCCTGCCAATCCGTGATCAGATTTATCAGCCTGTCTAGGGGAAGAGCGAAGCCGGAGGCAGGGATGTCTCCCCCTCCTAACAGTGGTATTAAGTCGTTGTATCTACCTCCTCCACCCAGTCTCTCCCCCTTGCTGTAGAACCGGAAAATTATTCCGGTGTAGTACTCAAAGCTCCTTCCGGAAACGATATCAACCTGATATTCACAGCCTAGCTCAGTCAGGCATTGAGCAATGGCAATGAAGTCATTCATACTTGCCTCGAGGTGGGGGCTTAGCAATGCTCTTTCCAGAGTGATTTTCAGATTTTGCAGATGGCCGGCTGATCTCCCTTTGCCCTCGAAAAGCAAAGACATGGCGTTTCTGAGGTGAGGACTAGCACTAACCATTCTGCTCATTGCCTCTGTGTCACCGTCTAGGACTCGCTGAAAAAGCTCGCTCTGCTGCGCTGGTGACAATCCCAATTCCTTGAGCACGGCTCTTATGACTCCCGCATGAGAAAGATGCACCTTCACCTCTTTGATGCCTAGCTGGCCTAAGGTCTCCAGGGCGAGCATTATCAGTTCTACGTCGGCCAATGGTCTGGCGCTGCCTACTACCTCGGCACCGCACTGCCATCGCTCCCTTGACTCTCTTCCGGTTTCTTCGTAGCTGAAGACGTTCTCTATATAGAAGAGCTTGGCTGGCTGAGCCTGGGGAAAATTCTCGACATAAAGCCGGGCGGCAGGAATCGTACCGTCGGGTCTTAGTACCACCCTCTCACCGCTCCACCCATCCCAATCGAGGAAGGAATACACCCTGCTCAGCATGTTAGGGGTGAGGGTTCCGGTGGAGGTAAACAGGTGAAGATACTCTAAAGTGGGAGTCCTTACCTCCTGGTAGCCCCAGCCTAAGCAGCAGGAACGAAAGACCTTCTCAACGTGACGGAACCTGGCCATGTCTCCGGGTAGGAGATCCCGGCTACCTTTGCATCTCTGTGTTTCCATAACCTTACTTAATCATAATGCTTTGCTGAGAAATATCCAATAGCCTCTTCTTGGCAGAGCCGCACAGCCTGACGGTGTACGCAATACTCTTGTGGAAGGGGCAAATCCTTCGCCGGCAGCCATAAAGCTCATGGGCAGGGAAAGTCCAACAATGATCAGCAAACCTTATTGGTGCGATGAACGGGCTCAATCACCGGTACCGAAGAGCGTGTGGCCGTGGCTATCTTGCCTGCATCGGCTGAATTTATTGGTATTTCTTTAAGAACCAGACCTTGTCGAACTCCTTAATTTGCCCCACCGTTGTCTCTGGCTTCCAGACCACCCGCATGGCAATGTCTTTGCTCATGTCCACGCTCTCATATATCTCCAGCCATACAAAGGCTGGGATGGTATACACGGCGATGGCCAGCTTGCTAGCCTCGGTCACAAACTCAGCATACTTGGCCTTGTTGATGATATAGGTGCTGTCAAAAGTGTTTTCCATTCCATCACCTCCTGGTGTTTACGTAGGAAGTATACCTGCCATCAATGGTTTTGTCTACATCCCCACGCACACCCTCAACCTTTCTCTCCCTTTTGGGCGGCTGCTGTAAGCCTCTCTGGGTGAAACGCTGGAGTTGCCGCGTAGCAGAGCCCGAGAATTCCAGTGCCTCTAACAGAGACGTCAGATGAGATTACCAGGGATGGGAGTGATGGGAGGGGCGTCTGTTTCAGCCTTCTATGAGGTGGAATCTAGAGACGCGTCATTAATTCTCAAGTTTGCCACTGTTTCGATTAGTTGTATAGTCTCCTCTATGTGATTTAGAGCAAGGGAAACTCCCAGCTTTCTCAAGTCTTTGTGGCGTAGACCCTGGTAGATCCCCTGCCCGGCAACGCGGCACATCTCATCGTAAAGGGCTGGCCATCTCTTCTGGTGGCTGGTGCAATAGAGGATAAAGCCGGCAGCTTGGGGATGGACTTCCATACAGGAAAACTATAGCCAGACGATTCCGCAAAATCAAAGTTGCTGGCGGCTGTCTGGCTAACATGAAACCTCTGATCCCCAGCCTTGAGAGCTATGTTTTTCAGGCTTGAACCCTCACGTTTTCTCGGTCAGCGAACCTGCGGCTGGAAGGGACTGTCTCACAGGTGATCCTTGATCCTTTTGTCTCAATTCATGGTTCTGCGCAACAATCGAGAATCTTCTCCTTCCTTGTGCAAGGATCAGAACGACAGCCATGGGCGCTGTCACTCTAATTCACCGCAGGCTGAGAAGGGTCTCACGTTATGAGACACTAGGCCTGCAAAAGGTGTAGCGCGGCCTGTATGCGGTGCAGGCATTTCTCTTTCTGAAGCACCGCCATAGTGTGGAAGAGGGGAGGAGCAGCATTACGCCCGGTGATGGCCACTCGCAGCAGGCCGAAAAATTCCTTCGTTTTGAGAGAGAGTTCCGTGGCTAAAGAACGCAGCAACGCCTCCAGAGAATCGTTATCGAAGGACTGCAAGGCTTGCAGCTTCTTCAGAGCATTCGATAGAGCTTCAGCACTCTTCTCCCTGGTCATGCCGGTGTTTAGCCACAGCTCGCTGGGATAAACAAGCCTTTCAACGAAGAAGAACTCGGCGAGCTGTGGCAATTCAGCCAGCGTCCTGGCCCTTTCCTGCTCCAGGGAGACCACTTGGCTCACGTAGTCCCGGCTGAGTGGACGTCTGACCTGGGCTGGTAGGTGCTTTTCAAAAAAGGGTAGCGCCTTTTCCGTAAGCTCTTCAACCCTTAACCGGCGGATGTAGACACCGTTCATCCAGCGAAGCTTCTCGATGTCAAAGATGGCGGCTGTCTTGCTGAGGCGCTCCAGGGAGAAATGTCTTATCAGTTCCTCGCGGCTGAAGAGCTCGGTACGGTCGTCCAGGGACCAGCCCAGGAGAGCGAGGTAGTTCAGCATAGCTTCAGGCAGGTAGCCCTCGTCTCTGAACTCCAGCAGAGAAGTGGCACCGTGGCGTTTACTCAGTTTGCTACGATCTGGCCCCAAAATCATGGGCAGGTGGGCAAACTGCGGAGGCTGATAGCTGAGGGCCAGATAAAGCAAGATATGGCGCGGTGTGCTCGCCAACCATTCATCCGCTCTGAGAACGTGTGAAATCTGCATCAGGTGATCATCAACTACGTTGGCCAAGTGGTAGGTGGGATAACCATCCGATTTGAGCAGCACGAAGTCGTCCAGTGTGCTATTCTCAAACAGCACCTTTCCCCGAATCAGATCTCTGAACTGTGTCCGACCAGTTAGGGGCATTCTGAAACGGGTCACTGGGGTGATACCTTGGGCTTCCAAACGAGAACGTTCTTGCTGGCTGAGGTTGCGGCACTGGCGATCGTAGCCGGGCGGCTGCCCACGGCGCACCTGTTCTGCTCTCATCGCTTCCAGCCTTTCTGGAGAGCAATAGCAGGGATAGGCATAACCATCTCTCACCAGTTGCTGGGCTGCGGGGTGATACAGCTCCAGTCGTCGTGACTGGGTATAAGGGCCATAGTCACCCCCCACCTCGGGCCCCTCATCCCACTCCAGCCCCAGCCATCGCAGACTACCCAGGATATCCTCTACCGCCCCCTCCACCTTTCTTTCCACGTCCGTATCTTCAATGCGGACAATGAAGCTGCCTCCATAATGCCTGGCAAATAGCCAGTTGAACATGGCAGTCCTGATATTGCCCACATGGGGATAGCCGGTGGGGCTGGGAGCGTAACGCACCCGCACTGGCGGAACTACTGCTGACTGGGTGGGGCCATTATCCATAAAACTGCACCATGATTCTACTTCTTGTATACATACTCTCTAAACGAAACCTAATCCTGACCGTGGTTCGGCAAATTGTAGCATCTCAAACAAGGCCGGAGCAAGAAGACATGTGGCTCAGCCTTTGGCAGAATGTGTGTGTATGGGCCTGTGCTGGTAGAGCGGGCCCCGAGACTGCTTCAAGCTCGGTAATCACGGGATAGATGCTCCAGCGCCTGCTCAAGCTCTGCTGGCAGGTCCGACCTGAACTCCGCATATTCCCCGGTGCTGGGGGACTCGAAGCCGAGTAGGAAGGCGTGGAGGAATTGTCGTTTCAGATAGGGCAACCGTATCCCGTAGACTGGGTCTCCAGCTACAGGACAACCGATAGTGGAGAAATGGACTCTGATCTGGTGGGTGCGTCCGGTGTGAGGTGTTGCTTCTAACAGGCTGTAACCCTTGAAATGCCTCATTACTCGATAAGAGGTGCGTGCCTCCCTCCCCTGGGGAACTACTGCCATGCGCTTGCGATCTTTGGGATGGCGCCCAATTGGAGCTTCGACAACACCTTCTTCTGGGCTGGGGCATCCCTTTACCAGCACAAAATATCTTTTCAGCATGGTGCGCCTTTTTAGCTGGGCAGCCAGATTGAGCTGTGCTGCCTTGTTCTTGGCTACCACCATCAGACCGGAGGTATCTTTATCGAGTCGATGTACAATTCCAGGGCGGACAGAGCTATCAATAGCCGAAATTCCGGGGCAGTGAGCCAGAATGGCGTTCATCAGAGTGTGGCTAGGGTGGCCAGGTGCGGGGTACACAGTCATTCTTGAGGGCTTATCAACCACCATGAGGTCGTTGTCCTCGTAGATAATGCTCAAGGGGATTCCCTGGGGAATCAGGACCGGGGAGGGGGAGGGAGGAGGCACGTTGATTATGATTTCATCCCCAACTTTGGGTTTGTGGCTTGGCTTTGCCGCCTTGCTGTTTATGGTGACACGCCCTTCATCAATCAGCTTCTGGATGTAGGAACGGGTGAGTTCAGGGCATGTCTGACTGATGTATCTGTCGAGGCGCAGGCCTACCTTATCGACTACCAGGCGAATAGTTCTGGCTGTTTCCATTAGCCTTGCTTGGGAGCTATTGCGAAACGTATTGCAAACCAGAGGAGGAGCAAAAATCCGACCACGATGGCCACATCGGCCAGATTGAAGGCTGGCCAGTGATAGTCGCCCCAGAGTCGGAAATCGATGAAGTCGGTGACATAGCCGAGGCGGATCCTGTCAATCAGATTGCCTATACTGCCGCCGATGAACAACCCCAGTGCTATTTTGACTAACCTGTTGTTGAGCAGGGCGTACCGATGGGAAAAGAAAATGGCTGCGGCTATCACCGCTATGGACAAGATCAACGGAACCGCCTGGTTGACAGAAAGACCGAAAACGATGCCTGTGTTGTGTACTAGGGTTAGCCGCACAAATCCTTCGCCCGGCCTCGATTCGCCCAGTTGCAAGCTCTCCGTGATCCACAGCTTGCTCAGTTGATCTGCTATCACTACCAAGAGGGCAACGATGAAGAGAGTTCTCTGAGATTGCAGGCTACCTTGCAGGTGGCTTACCTTTCGCATTCTTTGTCTGGCGTGACTTGCAATCGAGACAAAGGCTTGCCTGAGGAAGAACTTCAAGTCGCTCCATGCCAATAGGCCGCCCACAGGCATCGCACAGACCGTAGGTTCCCTGCTCCACTTTTTGGAGGGCGCGCTCCACCTCGGCGAGAAGTCCTGATAGGCGTCTCTCAAGAGCCAGCCTTTTCTCAAGCTCAAAGGCTTCACTGGCTCCCTCTTCCTTCTTGCCATAGGGACTACCTTCTTTCAGCTCGCCGATGGGTGGGGCGCTGGCTTTTAGCTGCTCCAGCCCCTTACTCAACCTTTCGCGTTCTTCAAGCAAACGGCGCTGCAATTCTTTGATAGTCGCCGGCATTTCCTCTCTCCTTGGCCAGAGCCAGGTCCTCTACCTCTGTCCTAAGTCACTCTGCTCGGTTATTACGCACCAAGCTCAATCAACAGAAAAGAAAGGGATGTACAAATACCCAGTATTCAGTGGTGAAGCCACATTATAGCCGATTTTCGGCAGGTAGTCAACCACCAACCTTTCGGGGTAGCGTAACATATTGTGTGTAAAAAGAGGGGGGCGTATCCTTCTAGAGATAAGAGAAAGATATCTTAGAAAGGAGGACGCCCCATGGTACAGGTCAAAGACCTGACCCAACTCAAGTTAGAGGATTTGTGGCGGGAGGTCAAGG
>VGOE01000015.1 GCA_016876035.1 Chloroflexota bacterium | reverse complement strand
CCTAACCTCCTGGGTGATACCTTACTCCAATCTGACTCACATTGGAAGGGGTCTTATTACCCACTGATTACGGAAAGAGAGAAGAAACGGATGACGAGAGGGAAGGCAAAGTCTGGCAAGGTGTGGCGTGTCCGATGACCGCTGTAGATGAACATCTGGTTGGCTCCTATGAGAGGTTATGAGAACAACGGGGGAGACTCCTTAGCAGACCCCGGGAATCGGTCATGTTTCCAGTGTCTACTCTCCAAAATGGCATGAATGAAAATTGTTGCCATGCAACAGATAGGTGCATGAATGGGAATAGCACGGAGGAATAGAAATATCGGATGAGGACAGGGAAACATTGCACGAAGGGGAGAGGAGTCACAGTACGCCGCAGAAATTTCCCCTGTTCCGTGGATTCAGGGATGAATATGAAGCTACACAGAGTCGCTTTCAAGATCACCGTTTAGGTTGTTGCAAATAGTAATACTTCGTAATACCATATGTTTATGGCAAAGGTAGTAGTGACGTTCAAATTAGAAGAGGTAATTTACTCAAAGTTGAGGGAGATAGCCGATAAAGAAGGCAGAGGCGTTTCAGAGATTCTGAGAGAGGCTTTGACCGATTGGTTGCAGAACAAGAAGAATGTTTCCACGCTTGACTTTGTTACCTTCATCAAGGAGCAAAAGAACATTGGTAAAAGCTGGACCCAAATATCATCTCTCGTGCTCGAACGGTATGGGATCTCTCTGGACAAAGAGCAACTGAAGTCTCTTTCAAGATAAAGGTGAGGTATTACAATGTATTACCTTACTGAACCTAAATGTTAGAATCCACGGATTAGGGAATTTCACACTTGTATTGACAATGAGCATCGGTTGGGTTGAGAATGTCTGGTGTTGTCCAATGCTGTGATTGAGGAGGGGTGTATCATGCCAGAGGCTGTCGACGTCTACTGCGATCAGTTTCAAATGAATATCGGGCCATACGGTTCAACGCTCAATTTTTCTCTTTCAAGTCCGACGCCGCCCGCGCCGGGATCACCGCCTCAGGCCGAGCGTCTGGCCACGGTGAGAATGAGCCTGGAGCACATGAAGGTCATGTCATTCATCCTGCGCCGGCAAATCTTGGAGTATGAGCGGAACTCCGGGGTGGTTGTCAGTCTTCCGGCACAACTGCTCAACTCGCTGCGAATTGGTCCAGAAGACTGGGAATCATTTTGGCGACATTAGGGTTCAGGTGCCATGATTCCCGTCACAAAATGACTGGAGACGCTGGTCCTTTCTTATGCAAGGATTAGGGTAACAACATGGATGTGTCATTCTGAGCATAAGCCTTGAGCGAATCGAAGGCGTAGCGAAGGATCTTCTCCCGCAAATCTCGGTGGACTCCCATCGCTGGGTTGACATGATCGACAGAATTGGCCATACTATACTTTAACGCAAATTTGACTTTCGAGGGTGAAGGTTACTGGCCCAATAGTAGTGTTGGGAGGTGTTGATAATATGGCAGGCAGCAACAATGTTAAGCTCAGTCTCCAAGGTCTTCACCTAAGTTTTGGCGGAGTCAAGGCCTTGGACGATGTGAGTTTCGACGTCAGGGAAGGTGAGATCTTGGCCGTCATCGGCCCTAACGGGGCGGGTAAGACCTGCACTCTGAACTGCGTCAATGGTTTCTACCGAGCTCAGCAAGGAGAAATCTACTTCGAGGGGAAGCAGATTACCAAGTTGCGCCCGGACAAGATTGCTCAGCTGGGTATAAGCAGGACTTTCCAGAATATCCAGCTTTATGCCAGTCTAACCGTTGTAGACAATTTGATGGCAGCCAGACACTTCCGTTTCAAGTCCAGCTGGCTTGAAGGGGCCTTCTACTTCGGAAGGCCACACAGGGAAGAAATAAAGCACCGCAAGGCAGTGGAGGACATTATTGACTTCCTGGAGGTTGAGCGATGGAGGAAGTCAGTGGTGGCCATGCTTCCTTATGGTCTACGTAAGAGGATTGACTTGGGCAGAGCGCTGGCTCAAGAGCCGAAACTTCTGCTCCTGGATGAACCTATGGCCGGTATGAACGCTGAGGAAAAGGAAGACATGGCCAGGTTCATTCTGGACATACAGGAAGATAAAGGGATTACCATCGTTCTTATTGAACACGACATGGGCGTAGTCATGGACATAACAGACAGAATAGTTGTCCTCGACTTCGGGCGAAAAATTGCCGAGGGTGCCCCCGACGAGATAAAGACCAATCCTGATGTGATCAGGGCTTACTTGGGCGAGCAATAAGACTTTTGATCAGGGTGGAGGTGACTTATGGCACTGCTGGAGCTGAACAATGTTGAAGTGAAGTACATGGATATCATCCTGGTCTTGAAAGGGGTTACCCTCACCGTTGAAGAGGGGAGCATCGTTGCTTTGCTGGGGGCCAACGGTGCCGGCAAGAGCACAACCCTCAAGGCCATCTCTGGCCTACTTAGGGCTGAGGCAGGGAGAGTGACCGAAGGCAGCATTGTCTACAAGGGTGAAAAGATACACAACGGAAATCCAGAGGATATCGCTAGAAGAGGGATTATCCAGGTCCTAGAGGGTAGAAGAGTACTGGAACACCTGACCGTGGAGGAGAACTTGAGGGCAGGGGGGCACGTTGCTGGTGATGGGGCCAAGTTAAGGAAAGACCTAGACATGGTCTATGATTACTTCCCGAAGCTCAAGGAACTCCGCAACCAGACAAGCGGCTATCTCTCGGGGGGAGAACAGCAGATGTTGGTGGTGGGAAGAGGTCTAATGTCTCACCCAACGCTCATGCTTTTGGATGAGGCTTCCCTGGGCCTTGCTCCCCTCTTGGTACAGGAAATCTTTCAGATATTGAAACGAATCAACGAAGAAGAGAAGGTTTCCCTGCTCCTCGTCGAACAAAATGCTCGGGCTGCCCTCGGCCTTGCCCATCGTGGCTATGTAATGGAGAATGGCAGGATTGTTCTGAGCGACGCTGCAGAAAATCTAGTTAACAACCCTGATGTAAGGGAGTTCTACATGGGGCTCAGTGCCGTCGGTGAAGCGAAGAGCTATCGCGACATAAAGCACTACAAGCGAAGAAAGAGGTGGATGGGCTAAACCGAGCCAGAGCAGATGTCCTTAGGCTGTTTCAGGAAGGGGAGGTTTCCTCCCCTTTTCTTTTTGCCGAGAACAAGGAGGAGAAGTCGCCGTCAAATTCCTTCAAAAAGGCATGAATATCGATTATGTCGTCTGAGCTGACAGTTTTGGATAACTGTTTCTGTTCAGCTTCAGTGAGATCTGTTACTACCTCCGGCAGCTTACCTTCCTTGATCACTGCTGCTACCAAACCCTGACTTTTGCAAGAAGGGCAAAAGACGGAGAGGAACCACAGATCCTCCCGGTGTCCCAAGACATTGATATTAGACGGTTCGTAGCGCTGACCACACACGCCACACTTCATATTGGAAAGCAACTTCTTAATGAATTTGTCGTCCATCGTCTTAATCAGGTCCTAATCGTCTTCAGTCTTACCTTTATCAAGATCCTGAAGATCAAGGCTGTTAATGAAATCCTTAAAGGCAGACAGCCTGCGCAACTCCTCCTCCGTTACCTCCCCTTTTTCGCCGCCACTGGCCGCCTTGGTACCAGGCATGAGCTTCCCCGTTGCCTGATCGAAAATAATCCCTGCTTTTTCTAAGACAGCTTCCTCAACATAGATGGGAACCTTTGCCCGCACCGCGAGCGCGATGGCATCGCTGGGCCGGGAGTCGACATCTATGTCTCCACCATCGATGCCGATGTTGATCCTGGCGTAAAAGGTGTCATTCATAAGATCACAGACCACAATGAAATTCACCTTGGCTCCCAAAGTACCGATCATAGTGCACAGCAGGTCGTGAGTCAGGGGACGGGGCACGGTAACATCTTGTAGCTTTATGGCTATGGCGTCTGCCTCTGCCGGCCCAATCCAGATGGGCAGGTACCGCTCCGCATTGCGCTCCTTCAGCATCACTACCCGCTGGGAATTCATTACACTTACTCTGATGCTATCAATAGTCATCTCGACCATTTCCCCGCCTCCTGCTCTTGGGGTCTACATTCTTGATTTTAGACGTGGACGGTTGCCCTGTCAAATCGATCGTGTGCGGTGTCCAGGACATTACTATACAGTTTTCAGGCTATGGGTATGCTGAGTATATTAAGGAGGTCTTGGGGGTGGTGGGGATCAACGCTGATAGTTTGGAGTGGAAACACTATGAAAGCTGGACGCACTGCGTCCAAGTGCAGGGAAAAGGGCACAGGGTTGATCACGACATCTCAGGGTGGGTGAGTTCTCTAGAGTTGATCGCCTATTTGAGGATTACGAATCAGGGTATCACCTGCCAGATAGCAGAAGATCGTTCAGTCCATTGTGCCACGGCGCTGCTATCTGCTTCACTGCGGCATCAATCAGTCCTTCGACGATCAGCCTTTTGCCCTTTACTGTTCCCAACTTCCTGATTGCCACTCCGTGGCGGGTAGCGTCCTGCTGCAACTGCGTCTCTTTTTCCGGCGGGACTGTCACTACGATCCTCGACTGAAGCTCGCCAAAGAGAGCGGCGTCTCTCCTGCCCTGGATTTCCCAGCCGCCTTTGAAACCGACGTTACCAGCAATGCAGCACTCAGCTAAAGCTACCAGCAAACCACCGTCGGAACAATCGTGAGCAGAATTGACTACGCCCTGGCCGATTAAGGCGAGACAGCACCGTTGCACCCTACTCTCCAGTTCCAGGTCGATGAAGGGTCTTCCTACCACCAGCCCATGCATGGCTTCAAGGTACTCGCTTCCAGCAAGACCTTTATCGTCCTGGCTTCCCAGGAGGAATACCAGGTCACCTTCGTCTTTGAAGCTCGTGGTGCAGTGTTTCCGTGCGTCCTGCAGCAGTCCCAACATTCCTACCACGGGTGTGGGATAAACAGCTTGGCCCTTCGTCTCATTATAAAGGCTGACATTGCCACTGATAACCGGAACGCCGAGTTTGCGGCAGGCAGCAGCCATCCCCCTGATACACTCCTTAAGCTGGTAGTAAACGTCCCTTCTGTCTGGATCGCCGAAGTTCAGGCAGTTGGTCATAGCCAGGGGCTTGCTACCCGCACAGACGACGTTGCGCGCCGCTTCGGCTACAGCAATGGCTCCCCCGCGATACGGATCGAGATAGCAGTATCGCCCATTTCCATCGTTGGCCAGGGCGATGGCCTTCTTGGTACCCATCACCCGCAGCACGGCAGCGTCACTGCCAGGGAGTACCACGGTGTTATTCTGCACCTGGTGGTCATATTGGCGGTAGACCCAGTGCTTGCTGGCGATATTGGGAGATGCCAGTAGTCTAATGAGAGCCGGTTGACATTCCTGGGGAGAGAGATCGGGAATGACGCTCAGGTCGAAGTCCTGAAGTCGCTTCAACCACACTGGTTTTCGGCAGGAAATATGGTAAAGGGGAGGATCAGTCAACAGCTTCACTGGAGCCTCGGCGACAATTCTACCCCCCTCTCTGATCCTGGCTATGCCATCATCGGTCACGTAACCGATGATGTCGGAAGTTAGCTCCCAGCGTTGAAAATGTTTCCTTACCTTGTCCTCGTAGCCTTTCTTCACCACCACCAGCATACGTTCCTGAGATTCGGAGAGCATGACCTCATAAGGCGTCATCCCCTGCTCACGACGGGGCACCTTGCCAACGTCAACGTCTACCCCACTCCCACCCTTGGCAGCACTCTCCACCACGGAGCTAGTGAGGCCTGCCGCTCCCAGGTCCTGCATTCCCACAATCCAGTCGGTTTCCGCCAGCTCCACGCAGGCCTCGATAAGCAGCTTCTCCAGGAAAGGGTTGCCAACCTGGACTGTCGGGCGCAGCTCTCGTTCCTCCTCGAAGGTTCGCGAGGCCAGCCCGGAGGCGCCGTGAAGTCCGTCCCGCCCGGTGTCTGCTCCCACCAGCAGCAGTATGTTTCCAGTCCCCTTGGCCACGGACTTGACCAGTTTCCCACTCTCTGCAATTCCAACGCACATGGCATTGACCAAGGGGTTATTGGAGTAGCAAGGGGAGAAGAATATCTCGCCGCCAACATCAGGGATACCCAGGCAGTTGCCATACGAACCAATGCCGGCTACCACGCCACCGAAAAGGTAGCGATTACGGGGTTCCTGTAGCGGCCCAAATCTCAAGGAGTTGAGAAGAGCGATCGGCCTGGCCCCCATAGTGAAGATATCCCTCACGATTCCACCCACACCAGTAGCCGCTCCCTGGAAAGGCTCAATGGCTGAGGGGTGATTATGCGACTCCATCTTCATCACCACGCATAGCCCATCGCCGATGTCCACGGCACCGGCGTTCTCTTCGCCGGCCTTGGTCAACACACTTCTGCCTCTGACAGGAAATCGCTTTAGCAGTAGCTTGGAATGCTTGTAGCCACAGTGTTCGCTCCACAAGGAGCCAAACATCCCGAGTTCTACCACACTGGGCTCCCTGCCCAGCCTGTCGACTATGATCTGATACTCTGATTCGCTCAGAGCAACTTCATCTAGGGCCTCTTTAGAGAAAGGCATGCTGTTTCCTTCTTGAATTCATGAATGATGCACTCGGAAGGCTCACGAGTGAGAGAAATCCTTGTCTTGCAACAATCTTTACACCGATCCCTCTTGCGCTTTCTTGCCGAAATCGGCGAAACGAGAGAAGCTGCCCGAAATGTCATTCCGTACTTGATACGGAATCCAGGTGGGGTGGAGTGACTGGATTCCCGTCTGCGCGGGAATGACATCTCAACTTTGAAATTATCATTCGCAGACAGCCTTTGACACACTTATATTTATTGTCACCCTGATCCTTCTGTAGAGAAGAAGAGGAGTCTCTCTGCTTACTTCTGTCACAAGGAATTGCTGCAACCAAACACTCGTTTGGAGGGAGTGGTTAAGGGATAGGTTTGTCTGCTGTCCCCTGGCGCTCCACCTCGGTTTTTTCGGCCACGGGCAATTTGCCAGCATCTCCTCGCCACTTCCTTGTCTCCCAGACTACCAGCAACTCGCTGGTGATGAAAATGGAGCTATAGGTTCCAGCCACGATGCCAACCAAGAGCGCTATGAGAAAGTGCTCAATAGGGCCGCCGACGAAGGCATAAACAGCCAGCACCGCCAGGACTGTAGTTATGGCAGTATTCAATGAACGGGTTAGGGTCTCGGTGATGGCACGGTTGACAGTGATGCCAAAATCAGGGCTGACCAGCCTCACCACATTCTCCCGAACGCGATCCAGCACCACAATGGTATCATTGATACTATAGCCGATCACCGCCAGCATGGCCGTAATAAACATGGGGTCAATTTCCCAGTCCAGAGTTCTCCCCAGGAAGGAAAAAATCCCCAGGACCATCAAAATGTTAAACAGCAGGGCTACGATGGCGCAGGTTCCATAGCGCACTGGGCTGGGCATCCTGCGGAAGGCCCAGGTCATGTAGACCAGCATAGCAGCCATAGCCGCACCGGCAGCAATAGCCGCATTACGCGCTGTCTTGGAGGCCACTATGGCATCAACAAACATGAATTCTTTCAGTTGTCCAATTTCCTCTAGTCCGTCCTTTAGCTTCTGCTGCTCAGCCACATCCAGCTTTGCGGTACGGATCAGGAATGCCCTGTCTGTTTCTGATGCTCCTAACTGCTGAACCTTATCCGCAGTTCGACTAAACCCCAGGGCAATTAGTTTGTCTTTCACCTGGCCAATGGTCAGTGTCCAGTTCACCTGTCCGATTTCCGCCAATCCATTCCTTACCATATCCAGATCGTCCTTGCTCAGGGCCGGGTCCAGGTTGACCGTGGGAACAGAGAACTGCCCTTCCGCTTCTTGCTGAACCCCTTCGGCAACTTGAGGAAATCCTAAATCGGTTAGCTTCTCCTTCACATCGTTAAGGGTTACCCCCTCATTCGGCACCAGTGTTACCGGTGGTACCAGAGTGGCAGACATGCCTCCCTTGAAGTCCATCCCCAGCTTCAGCCCACCGGGGACCAGCACCGAGATGAGGCCGATAACAACCAGTATGGCCGAGGCCAGCAGAAACCAGTGTCTCTTGCTTACAAAGTCAAACATCTTTTGCTTCCACTCCAAACCGGCTTAGCTTCTTTTCTGCCCCTGGACCGGTGAAGAAGATCAGAAAGGTTCGAGTAACGACAAGGGCAGTGAACAGGCTGACCGCCACGCCAAAAAACAGAGTGGTAGCGAATCCCCTCACCGCAGTACTGGCCACGACGCTGCCGCCGAACCAGTAGAGAATGCCACAGGCAATGAAGGTGGTCACATTGCTATCCCGAATAGCTGGCCAAGCGCGGTTGAACCCGGTGTCAATGGCCGCCCTGACGGTGCGTCCGGCACGCAGTTCCTCCTTCAACCGCTCGAAGATGAGCACGTTAGCATCTATCGCCATGCCCAGCGACACAATGAAGCCAGCTACCCCAGCCAGGCTCATAGTCACTCCTACCGCCTTATAAATAGCCAACACCAGGATTGTGTAGATCACCAAAGCCAGGCTGGCGACGACCCCGGCCAGCTTGTAGTAGAGAATCATGAACAGCGCCACCACCGCCAGCCCGATTACTCCAGCCAGGACAGACCGATCGATGAAATCCTTTCCCAGGGTAGCAGATATGACTTCAGGCCCATAGCTTAGTTTGAGAGACACAGGGAACGCTGAGTTCAGCTTAGATGCCAGCTTCTTTGCCTCAGAGTGGGTGAAGTTTCCGGTGATGCTGGCTTCGTCCCCGTAGTCTCCCGTCATACCAGCGGGGTATACTTGAGGAGATGAAATGAGCACATTGTCCAGGAGGATGCCGAGCGCTCTCTGATCGGAACCGTAACTCCCTCTATCGCGAAGGCGTTTAGTAATCTGGCCGAATAGGTCTGTGCCTTCCGCATTCCATTTAATTCCGACCGCGTACCCAGTAATATCACCAAATTGGCCGTATTCGAATTGCAGACTAGCGTTCTTCAGATGCTGGTTGCCGTTGAGGGCCTTGACCACATCGGTATCGTCGACCTTGACTGTTCCGACGGCCGGCATCCAGGAAAGCGCTGTCTTGTCCAGTTCCCCTGGATCTACCGCGGTGCCGTTCTTGTCCACATACTCCAGACCCTGGGCACCCTTCTTCAAGAATACAATTGGCTCGCCGTTCTTGCCAACAAATACGCGGTTAGCATCCTGCAGTGTGGCGTCACTGGTGTCAAAGAAGCTAGTACGCTCGGTGTCTTTGATGTAGTCGTCTAAAGACACCGTGCTGGTGCCCTTCATCTCCACCTGTCTGAACTCAAGCCAGCCCGGTTTGAATATGTAGTCCTCGGCTTTTTCGATGTCGGTCACGCCGGGCAACTGTACTGCAAGGCGGTAACCTTCCTGTTTCTGGATGACTGGCTCAAAAACCCCGTATTCGTCAATACGCCTTTCAATCAAATCCACGGTCGCATCAAACGCTTCGTCTTTGTTTTCTGTGCCCTCTGGAAACTCAGCCTGATAAACAATATACGTCCCGCCTTTAAGATCCAATCCCAGACGCAGTCCCAGGTTCTCCTTCTTCCTGTCGAGGGCACTGCTGCCACTGGGACTGAGCAGCCAGATAGATACCACCAGCAAGGCAAAGATCAATGCCAGCACCCACTTGTTGACCGCTATCTTCTCCCTTTTCTTTTGTGGCCTGGGCCGCATCATCAAATCACTCCTATGTTATCCTTTAGAGGATTCCCGCCAAGGGAAAAACACAAATTTCACTTATCATACCACCTTTTCACTCGTTTTACACTGGTCGAGCTGCCTCCGAGCAAAGGCTATAGCTTCCTCTCTGGTGGTGATCTCGCCTATTCCCTGTGCTTCGCGGATTGCCTCCAGAAGCTGGCCAATAACTGGGCTGGGCTCAAGACGCAAGATGTCAATCAGATCGTGGCCGTCAATCAACTTCTGGGGGATTATTCTTGCTTCTTCTTGCTCATGCTCCGACCAGATGTATTCTATCATCTGGCAATGCTGCTGCCACTCTGACATATCAAGGTGTGGGCCCTGAGCTGCCAGAAAATCGGCCAGAGTGAGGAACAGTATATCAATGCTGGCGTCCTCAGTATCGCGGAAGAAGCGGTAGATGGCCCGGTGAGTAGGTTTACCTTCACCACCCATCTGCCACAGCCGAAGATGCGATTCTATGATCTTCTGCACTGTCCTCATCTCTCTGTTGCTGAATCTCAGTCGCTGTAGGATATCCCCAGCCATGGCGGCCCCTTGCTTGGTATGCCCTAAGAAGCGGGCCCTGCCGTTTGGCTCGGTGCTTTTTGTTTGGGGCTTGGCTACATCGTGTAGGAGAGCAGCTATTTTTGCCAAGACGGCCCGGCTGACGCCATGACTAACCTCTTGTTGAAAATGTTGACTCAGGCGCGGAATATGCGGCACCATACTGAGGATGGCGTCTTTCTGGGCTGTGTCTTCGCTTTGCAATAGACGCTCAAGGGCGGCCACTGTCTCTATCGAATGCTGGAACACATCCCAGTAGTGTTCTCGGGGCTGCTCTACCCCCTTGGTTGCGGTCAGCTCAGGAACGATGGCCGTCAGAAGGCCCAAGCGATCAAGGTAGTACAGGTAAGGCGCAGCATTCTGGACCGAAAGCAGACGGCATAGCTCCTCTCGAACCCGCTCTCCGGCTACCTGGGATATAAGCTGTGCCTGCGATTGAATCAAGGCTTCAGTCCATTGCTCGATAGCAAGGCCGTATTCGGCCGCCAGCCGCACCGCGCGCAGCAGGCGAGCCGGGTCGTCCTCAAAAGCAGCTTCGCTTACGGCTCTAATAATACCTTCCTTCAGGTCCTTCTGACCCTGGAAGGGATCAATGAGGCAAGCAGCGGAAGCTGTCTCCAGCTCTCTCAGGTCTATTGCCAGGGCATCTATGGTGAAGTCACGATGCGATAGATTTTCCTCGATGCCTTCTCGTATCGTGGAGAAATCCAGATGCCACCGGCCTTGAACTGAGTCGTCTTCGAGCAGGACCACCCTGGCTATTTCGTTGGCCTCGTCCAGAAGCACGTATCTGCCGTTTAGCACAGCGGCCACCTTTTTGGCTGCTTCCAAAGCTGAGGTGGTCACGGCGATGTCAATATCTCTGGTAGGGCGATCCAGCAGAGAGTCGCGGATGTATCCTCCGACGAGATAGCTATCTATTTTCTCCTGGGTTAGAAAGTCCCTCACTCGAATCAAGATTGAGACTTCTTCCTGTCTCAAGGAAAGCTTCATCACAGGCCTTGCTCTTCTTCTCCTTCAGGCGGGACGCGCTCCAGCTTGTCCTGGCTCTCCAGGTGGTCGACATACAAGATGCCGTTAAGGTGGTCTATCTCGTGTTCCAGACACTGGGCCATCAGTCCAGTGGCCTTCACGCGTATTTCCTTCCAGTGGCGATCACGGGCTTTTACAGTAACTGAGGCCGAGCGCCTGATCTCTCCTCTGTATCCCGGTACACTGAGGCACGCTTCACTCACCACCCGCTCCCCTGATTTCTTTACCATCTCAGGATTGATCAGCACTACAGGCTCCTCATCAGGTGGGGCCATTACGGCTAGTCGAAGCGAGACACCAACCTGGGGGGCAGCCAATCCCAGTCCACCGACAGCGTGCATGGTCTCCAGCATGTCGTCAATCAACCTCTCTATTTTAGAATCGATGGCTTTAACTCGTTTCGCTTTCTGCCGCAAGAGCGGGTCAGGAGCATGCCTAAGAGGCAGGGTAGCCACTCAAAACCTCCTCTGAGGGTGGCCTTGCACTGTGCCAAAGAGCCTAATCCTCGTGACCACAAGCCGATTTAAGGGCGGCCGCATCTAAGCTAACCAGCAATTATAGACTGATGAGGCTGGCGCTGCAAATTTTCACAGATGAGGCTTCCCGCGAAATGCAGCAAATCTTCATGGCGCAGCTAGTATTACGGGTCGGGCAGTTGGCTTGCTGAACACAGATTGTCTTACACGGTAGCGTATTTCGCAGGATCCCCAGTGTTTCGACTCCAAATTGGTAGCGTTGATCCCGTCACCCCTAAGACCTCGTTAATATACCCATCATACCCATAGCCTGAAAACTGTATAGTATGTCCTGGACACTGCACAACGGAGGTTGACAACTGCTGACCGATTATCATATTATCCGAGGCGACTTCAGCATATATTGCACCACAGAGAATTCCAGATAACACCGTCAATTGAAGTCAATAGGTGAGGCAGCAGTTTTCTGACTTCCGGAGGTGGGACAATGGCACGGCACGACGAGTTTGCTTTTATGGATGCTATTGCTCAGGCTGAGCTGGTGCGCCACAAGAAGGTGACGCCTATCGAACTGGTGGACGCAGCCATTGAGCGCATCGAACGATTGAACCCTGCTCTCAACGCCGTGGTCACGCGGATGTACGAACAGGCACGCGCAGCAGCCATGAGCACTTTGCCTGCTGGACCGTTTACTGGTGTGCCATTTCTGCTCAAGGATCTGATTGTCTGCTGCCGTGGCACGCGGTCGACCTGGGGATCGGCATTTCTACGAGATTTTGTGCCTGACCGTGACAGTGAACTTGTGGTGCGTTTGAAGCGCGCTGGCCTGGTCATCCTGGGGATGACCAACACACCGGAGTTTGGTCTTCGCCCCACCACCGAGCCTCGTTTGTTTGGCCCGTGCCATAACCCCTGGGATACTGCCCGGAGCCCAGGCGGTTCCAGTGGTGGTTCCGCGGCTGCTGTGGCTGCCGGCCTGGTCCCCATGGCACATGGCAACGATGCCGGTGGATCAATCCGGATTCCAGCCTCGTGCTGTGGTGTTTTTGGTATGAAGCCCACTCGAGGCCGCAACCCTCTCGACCCTGACCACGTCCACATGTTAGGCGCACTTTTGGTTGAGCATGCCATTACCCGCTCAGTGAGGGACAGCGCGGCCCTGCTGGACGCTACGGCTGGTGCTGACATAGGCGATCCATACTGGGCACCGCCACCAAAGCGCCCCTTTCTGCAGGAGGTGGGTGCCGCCCCCGGGAAGTTGAACATCGCCTTCACTACTGCGGTGCCTCCCTTTTCTTATCCAGACTCTGGCAGCATCTCAGTGCATGCCGACTGCGTTACTGCGGTGTGCGATGCGGTTCAGTTGTGCGAAGAACTGGGTCACCACTTAGAAGAGGCAATGCCTGCTGTAGATGGCGAGCAGGTGGCTAGCGCGGCTGGGAATGTGCTCCTTGCTGGAACTGCCTCGGCCATTGACCGCTTCGCTTCCCTAACCGGCCGTACCGTCACCCCCGAACAATTCGAACCGCTCAACCGGACGTTGTACGAGATAGGACGAACCCAAAGCCTATCAGACTTCTTATCCTCACTAGCGGTGCTACAGAGGGCGTCTCGTAACATCGACCGTTTCTTTTCCAAGTATGATGTGTGGCTTACGCCCACATTGACTACGCTGCCGATGCCTCTAGGTGCCTTTGACTCAGCATCAGAGGACCCGTGGCAGGCCATTGTGCGTCAGGGCGAGTGTGCATCGTTCACAGGGGTAGCTAACTTCACCGGGCGGCCCGCTATGTCCGTGCCCCTTTTCTGGAACAGGGAAAACCTGCCTGTGGGAACTCAGTTTGTCGGGCGCTACGGCGATGAGGCAACGCTCTTTCGCCTGGCAGCACAGCTTGAGCAAGCTCGGCCATGGGCGAGCCGACGCCCGGCTATATCAGCATGAGAAGGCATGAACCTGAAGGTCGGGCATGGAAATTGAGGAACCACATCGGCGTGCTGGCTGGGAGTCGTTTTATTAGGCGAGGAACTGAGCAGCCGGCACCATTATGAGTAGGAAAAGGCGAGGGTCGTCCAAGTTATCACAGGGTTATGAGCCGCTTCCGCAGGGCATACTTGATGAGATCCGTCTTGTTGTGGATGTTGAGCTTGTTCATCAGGCTAGTCTTGTACGATTCCACAGTCTTGGGGCTGATGACCAAGCGATCGCCTATTTCCCGAGCGGTATATCCCTCGACAATCAACTTGAGCACTTCCCTTTCTCTATCTGTCAATCTGTCGTAGGGGTCTTCTCGACGTCCTGTGCTAGCTTTCTGCTGGTATTCCTCCACAAGAACGGCTGCTGCTGAGGGAGATAGGAAGGAATCACCCCTATAGGCAGCTTGAATAGCTGAAGCAAGCTCAGAAAAGGCAGCCACCTTAGTAACGAAACCACAGGCCCCGGCTTCGATGATGGGGACAACACTCTCGCTATCTTCATATTGGGTCAGTGCCAGCACCTTTGTCCCCGGGAACTCACGGCGTATCCTGCGGGTGGCCTCAAGACCGCCTAAGACAGGCATCGCTAGATCCATGAGCACCACGTCCGGTGCCAACTCCCTGACTTTCTCCAGGGCTTCTATCCCATTGGCCGCCTCACCGACTACCTCTACATCGCTGACGAGCGCTAGCAATGCCCGAATTCCATCACGCACCAAGGCGTGGTCATCCGCTATTAAGACCTTTATCTTCCTCATCCACGAAGTCCTTAACCAGTGGTGTTTTGACAGTAACCTTGGTACCTTGCCCCGGTTGGGAGTCAATGCGGCAGTTGCCACCTATCAGCTTCACCCTCTCCTTCATAGTGAACAAGCCAGCACCACGGCCCCTGGGGTCTACTCGCGTGATCTTGCTAATATCAAAACCCTTGCCGTCGTCCTCAATTCGCAGTACGCACTGATTTGCGTCGCAGTCGAGCTTGATAGAAGCATTCCGCGCCTCCGAGTGCTCCAGGATGTTGCCTATGGCCCCCTGAGCGATGCGGAAAAGCGCTACTTCCACTTGTTGAGGTAAGCGCTGCTCCATGCCTTTGAATTCTGCAGATACATTGATGCCCTGGGGTTCCAGGGTATTCTTGGCATACCGGTTGATCGCCGCCGGCAACCCAAGCTCATCGAGCAGACTGGGACGCAACTCCTTCATCAGTTTCACAATCTCATTGCTGGCATGAACGGCGTACGAGTGCGCTTTCCGTAGCCTCTCTATGAACTCAGTGTCACCGATATTTTTCATCTCTGCCATGCTTATCATGGCCTGTAAGGTGAGAGTGATACTGGTGAGCGCTTGGCTGGTCTCGTCATGCAGTTCCCGAGCAATTCGCTTCCGTTCGTCTTCCTGGGCAGTCAGAGCATGCTGCAGAAGCCTTCGATACCGCTCTCCTGCCCTGGCCAGTCCTTCGTAGAGCTTGGCCTGTTCAATTGCCGTGCCGAGATAGTCCGCGATGGAATTGAGAAGAGCAAGATCATCTGCGCCAAACCGCCCACGCAAATGACTGGCAACATTCATCACACCTACCACCTTGTCCTTAGCCTTCAGGGGAATGCTAACGAATGCCCTGAGGCCCTCTGCGCTGGCCAGGTCTGGGTTAGCAGTACGCGGATCTTTGGAGAGGTCTTCCGACAGGGTAGGCTGACCACTTTGGGCTACTCTTCCAGCTATCCCTTCACCTAGCGAGAGCTTTACACTTTCGACGAATTTGGCTGACAGGCCACGTTGCACGCGGTAGCTCAGAGTATTGGTATCTTCGTCTAGAAGCAGAATCCCACCGATGGTGCCATTAATGATCTCCAGCACATTGTCCAAAGCGATCTTCAGTATGGTGTCTAAATCTCGCTCGCCGCTCACTGCACTGGAAATGTGGCTCAGCGCCAAGAGCTGATGATGTCGCCGGAGGATTTGTGTCTCCAGCGCTCTTTCTGAGGTAACGTCTTTTCTGAGTTCGACCGCTGCTTCGACACTACCGTGGCTATCCCGAAGCGGATACAACGTAATCTTGAGATACCTGTCCTCTCCGTAGAGGCGGGTAGGGTGAATAGTCCTGGAAAGGCAGGCGTTTTGCAGGACTCTTTCTAGCGGGCAATCCCAGAGAGGTGGGCTACACGGTCTGTCTCTCTCGTGTAAGACCTCGTAGCAAAGCTGTCCGGCAAGTGACTCTGCCGCCTTCCCAAGTCTCCCACATATAGCTGCATTAGCGAACCTGATCCGGTACTCACTATCGATGACTAAAAGATCATCTTCAATACAATCCACCAGGTCCCGCCGTGTTATGTCCAAACCTGATATTCCGGATGGCTGAATTGGCATTTCCTTACTGCTCATTTCTCCCCACCTCCCTGCGCGTTGTAATGTAAACATAAAACCATTATCGGCTCTTGTCAAATGCTAAGGCCACCCTTATTGATTTCCCTTACAAGCCAGCTTGTGGGGTTAAGCAGTGCCTCCTAGTCCCTTTCTACCCTGGCTTCATCCCGGGAAGCACCAAGAGATCTCACCTTCGCCTGTAGGACCTCTTACCCCAAAGCAGGACAGCCCCCAGTGGGATCAAGAACAGGACAATAGAGGCACGCTAGAGCTATAATATTGACAGCAGGGGCAGGGACCTGGTAACTGAGGTGTCAATCTCCTCAGTGCCTGAGATGCCCCATTTTTGTGCAAGACACATGTGGAGTTGGCCTGCGGGAGCTGGCAGATACGTCATGGCTCAAATGCCTGGAACTTGTTTACTGGTTAGAACGGGTGAAGTCGTCGCCGTGGCAGTGTTCCAGGCCAGTTTCTCAGTGACCTGATACCTGACTTCCACAGGCTTGTTTTCTACCACCAGAATGGAGGTTGATATGACTGGAAACCTGGGCCTGGACAGAGCTTTTCACGCCAAGTCTATCGCCATTGTCGGCGTGTCAAGGACTGAGAGTCACTCTGCTCCGGGCTACACGGGACTGATGTTTCTTCGCCTGCTTCAGGAGGCCAAGTTTCAGGGGCATTTATACCCCATTAACCCCAAGGCTGATATCATTGGGGGTCTCAAGGCTTATCCCAGTCTGGCCGCCCTCCCCGAGGTGCCCGACTACATTATAGTCACAGTGCCCGCAGCTCTGGTACCTCAGGTGCTAAAGGACTGCGTTGCAGTTGGGGCAGTCGACGTACACATATGCACCGCCGGTTTTGGGGAGACCGGCGAAGAAGAGGGGAAGAGACTGGAAGGCGTGCTACGCGACATCGCCCTGAAAGGAGGCCTCAGAGTAGTGGGGCCGAACGCCCTCGGCTATCATGTGCCCTCGAACCGCATGCAGATGTACAGCCAGGTGGTGCTGGCCCAGGGCCCGGTGGCCTTCCTCTCGCAGAGCGGAGGCCACTGTCAGACCTTTGTCAGGGAGGGGCCGTCGCAAGGGATCGGTTTCAGCAAGGCTATAAGCTACGGAAACGCGTTGGTCATGGATTCTGCTGATTTCCTGGAGTATCTGGCCACCGATCCTGAGACGCAGATAGTAGGCATGTATATCGAGGAGGTCAAGAATGGCAGGAGGTTCAAGCAGCTTGTCACCCAGGTAAACCCAGAGAAGCCAATCATCATCTGGAAAGGCGGGCTTTCACCCGCTGGAGCCAGGGCTGCGGCCACGCACACAGGCTCGCTGGCGGGTGACAGACAGGTTTGGGAAGCTTTCTTCAAACAGACAGGGGTGACAAAAGTGAACTCCATTGAGGAGATGGCTGATGTTACTATGACGCTTCTCCGTCTGAGGCCATCGCCCGGGGGGCGGGTGGCAGTGTGGGGGGGAGGCGGCGGGAATAGTGTAGCTGCTGGCGATGTCTGTTCCCAGGAGGGCCTCCAGGTACCACCCCTGTCCAATAAGACGATCACCGCGCTGCGAGAGTTCATGACCATCGTGAATCAAAGCGTGGTAAACCCACTGGATGGAGGCAGCGTTTTCGAGGACCTGCACACCTTAAAACGCGCCCTGGATATCGTGGCCGCCGACCCCGCCATTGACATTATTCTTCTGCATCTGGGCGTCGGTTATGCCAAATGGTTTTCGGCGGAGCACTTTGCCGGATTCAAGAAATGCGTCTCCAGTTTTGCTAAGAACAACCCGACAGGCAAGCCCGTGGTTGTCGCTGTGAGAGACGAGGGTAAGGCAGGGGAGGCTGAAGAGTTCATTAGAGAACTCAGAGAAGCCGATATCACAACTTATAGCTCTCTGGAAAGGGCGTCCAGGGCTCTAAGCCGAGTTGCCCAATATCACAGGTTCAAAGCTGAGATGGGGGAGGGTGCTTAGGGGGCTAGGAGACCTGAACCCACAGACAGGGAGTAGGGCTCGTTGCATGACAAGCTGCGGTAGCAAACCTGCTCAAAAAGCTCTGCTGAAAGGATCAGGCTGAATAATCATTTCAATTGCCACCTTATGGCTAGGATTCTGGTGAAGGGGTTCGGCAACAGGCCCCGAGGAGTGTTTAGGTTGGTCTATGATTTTGTCAGTGGCTAAGTGGTCAGTCAAAATGTCAGTCCGCGGGAAGACTGATATTGAGTCAACGAGAGCAAGGTAGATTGATGATACTGAACCAAGTGCTTGTGGTAGGGGCGGGGGTGCGAGAGGTGGCTAGGGTGCTGGGGCTGAGTGAGCGCCATGTGTGGCGACTTCCTGCCTTATCCGACGCCATGTCTTCCGAAGTTTCTCCTCGGTCATGCCAGAACGTTTGAAAGCCTGCTGAATCTTGTTCAACGCTTCAGGAGCTACCGTTTTTCTTGGTCTGGCTATGATGGCGGAATCATCTGCAATCAGCCGCTGCCAGCTCGAGTACATCTCCCGGCCCAATTGCAGGCTGGTCGCATATCTCTTTGGGGAGAGTGGCTTGGCATGTTGGACGGAGCACTACATCAGCCACCCTTTTTTCTGTCATATGGACGCCTCTTGTAAGAAAGAGGAAGGAGCAGGATCTCTGTTGTTACGCAGAACTGGCTTGGCAATGCTGGCTATCATTGGCTATAATGACACCACCTTGAGTACAGGAATGCGCGACTTGAAAGCCATTGTTACGGAGGCTGTGGAAGCCCATCGAGCTGAGCTTGTTGATCTCAGTTTGAGGATCCACACCAACCCCGAAATTGGTCTTCAAGAGGCGAAGGCATCAACCTGGTTGACAGAGTACCTGGAAAGCAAGGGCTTCGAAGTGCAACGAGGTATCTGCGGTTTACCCACGGCTTTCAAAGCCAGCTATGGTCACGGGATACCGGTGATTGCTTATGTGGCCGAATATGACGCTTTGCCTGGACTGGGACATGCCTGTGGACACAATATCATTGCGACGGCCGCTGTGGGTGCGGCAGTGGCCGTGAGACCAGCAGTTGATCAACTGGGAGGTAGTGTCCTGGTCATAGGCACCCCTGGCGAAGAAATTTACGGGTGCAAGGGGACCATGGTGGAAAGGGGCGCCTTCGCTGGGGTGGATGCCGCCATGATGATACATCCTGGGACGAGAGACATCGTGGTCTCTCCTGCGTTGGCCTGCTCGTCTCTAGAGGTAGAGTTCTTTGGTAGAGCAGCCCATGCTGCCGCCTACCCAGATGAGGGTGTCAATGCCCTGGAAGCCATGATCCTGTCTTTCAATAACATCAATTCGCTGCGCCAGCACGTGAAAGAGAAGAGCCGCCTTCACGGGATCATAATCAAAGGCGGTGAAGCAGCCAATATCGTTCCCGCCTACAGCAAAGCCCTGTTCCTGGTGCGGGCCGAGGATGAAGAATATCTCCAAGAGCTGAGGGAAAAGGTCTTAGACTGCTTCCTGGCTGCTTCTCTGGCCACCGGGACACGTTTGGAATACCGGTGGGGTGAAGTAACTTATGCTCCTATGCGCAGCAACCCAGTCCTGGCACAACTGTTCAGCCAAAACCTTGAGGCTGTGGGACGAAAGCCTCAGACTTCTGATCCCGGGCGCGGCCTGGGTAGCACTGATATGGGGAATGTGAGTCAGGCAGTACCCAGCCTGCACCCCTTTGTGGCCATTGCTCCTCCAGGGGTTCCAGAGCACTCGCCTGAATTTGCTGCCGCCTCTGCGTCGGAAGCAGGCCACCGCGGCTTGCTGGATGGAGCCAAGGCTCTGGCCCTCACCACCACCGATCTTTTAGTGGATCGGCAACTGCTGGACAAGGTCAGAGAGTTCACGAAAGAGAAATAGGAGCGCTTGCCGTAACGCAAAGGTCGCACCATGCTAACCACGGCGAGGTCCAAAAGCAGGGGAAAGCCTTGAAATCCGCAATTCATATCACGGTGACTGTTATTGATGACAGCCACGTTGAGAAGTGCGAAGGCCGCTGCGGCCTGGACCTCTCTTCACCAGAGACCTTCAAATCCACTGCGGCACTACTGGGCAAGCTTTTTGCCGACCAGGCGCGACTGGAATACCTCGATCTGGCTGAGCCTTCTGTGTGCTGCACACATTCCGATATCACGGAAGCGGTGCACCGGGGAGACTTGTCTTTGCCTTTGCTGTTGCTCGACGGCAAAGTGAGGATATCAGGATACTTCGATATCAGCGCACTTCAGAGGGTCATCCAGGCCGAGATCGAGATCAGGCGTGGATGATCTAAACGGGGTTATCTCCCCTTCCACACTGGCTTTCTCTTCTCGGCGAAAGCCCTTGGCCCTTCCATAGAGTCTTCGCTCTTCGAAAGGCGGGCGCCGATTTCCAGTTCCAGTCGTAGCCCGTCGGCCAGGCTCATCTCTATGCCGCGGTACGCCAGTTCCTTGACTGCCCTGACGGCTAGGGGGCCATTTTCGCAGATGCGGTTGGCCAGCGCCTCAGCCTCGGGCATGAGTTGATCAAAGGGGACCACCTTGTTCACCAGACCAAGTCGGCAGGCCTCCTCGGCCTCCATCAGGTCGCCAGTCATGAGGAGCTCCAAAGCCTTGGCAAAAGGTATCAAACGTGGCAGCTTCTGGCTGCCGCTGTTCCCCGGTATGACTGCTGACTTGACCTCGGCCAGACCGAGCCTGGCGGTACTGGCCGCAATCCTGAGATCGCAGGCCATGGCCAGCTCCAGTCCCCCGCCGATACAAAGGCCGTTGATGGCGGCGATGAAGGGCTTCCATACCTGCATGCCGCGCATAGGGTTGACTTCCGGCAGTGGCATAGGGGGACGCTTGTCCTCGGGGATGGCCATCCACTCAGCCATCTCCTTCAAGTCCTGCCCTGATGAGAAGGCCTTGTCACCAGTGGCGGTCACAATGGCTATCCAGATGTCAGGGTTGTCTCCCACGTCTTTCCAGGCTTTTACCAGCCCATCCCAGACTTCGCGGTTCATGGCGTTGCGCGCCTCGGGCCGGTTGATGGTGAGATAGGCGATCCTTCCCTTCTTCTCGTAGATAAACGCTGGCATTCCAGTCACCTCCTACAGGCTTGTGGGCCGTTTAGCCTCAATTGTAGCTTTGAGTCAGCTCCACTTCAAGTGCTCGTGACAATCTTCACACCCAATTCGAATTGCCAGGCTCACCAACAGGTAGGGTGGGTGTAGTCCGCTTGGGGCGGACGAAACCCACCACCCAAACACACCCCAGCCGGAAGGTGGGTTTCACTCACCCTACAACTCCTGGTTAGATGTTCCTGTCAAAACACCGTCTTCATTATCTTGTCGACCCCGTCTATTAGCCCAAGGACTTCCTCTTCAGTGGGTTCTCGTTTTCTATTGTGATCACACAGATTGCGCAAGTCTCCTAGCCTCTGAATGAAGCGCCATTCGGGAACATCTATAACGTCCTGGTCCTTGAGCGCGTCATTCAATGTGCTCATAGTCGGCTTCTTCTTCATCGCTACGTTGTGGTTGTGACAGACTTCCTCAAGATGCTTCTCAGCCACTACCCCAGCAATCGCGCCTGCCGCACGAATGAACCCGTTTTTCAGGAGCTCCCTGGCTGATTGCAGTTCTGAGTCAAACAGATCCGCTCGCACGATTTGCCTAATATCAAAAAGGGAACTCTCAAACCTGGCCTTTGCCGATTCGAGAATCTGGCGTTGCATTTGGAACCGCGCCAGCACAATCCCTGTGTCATCGAAGTACGCAAACATCTCCACTGGTGACCGGGTGCTGAGAAGCCAATCCCGTATTGTATATGTATTCTTGTCAATGGGCTTGCGTTTCTCGCTGCCTTGATAAAGTTCTTTGAATTCGTTAAGGCGATTTGGCAGGATTTGCCGTATGACTTCGTGTGCCTCTGAATACCAAGCTTGATAGGAGAACTGAAATGTCCTACCGGCCTCGGGTTCACCTTTCTTTCCCTTTCTTCCCTTAACCACATTGACCAGGTCACGTTCAATGAGCTTAGCACGTTCAATGATGCTATCTAGGTCGTCTTGGTATCTTGCGAGGTTAGTTTGCATAGTGCTCCTCCTTGGGACATCTGACGGTCAAGCCAAGCAGCGTCGTTTGCGCCGTTCGCTGCAGCCGTCTGCCAGGACATCACCTCGCTTTCTGCCTCACCGCCTTGAACGTTGACTCATCACCAAGGTGAAAGGAAAACCATCCCTGCATGGCGTCCCCAGTCACTTCTGCCCATCCTCTTCCGCTTACGTCATCCCCTTCGTCCCATCCCTCAAATGAGAAGGCGAGCCGTTCTGTTCCACCCACCTTCTCAACCCGGCAGTCAACGTCTGCCTCAATTGCCCCGAAAGCGAATTCGCCCAACCCGTTGCTCTTAACGGTCAGGTGACCAGGCGCGACAAGATCGATGAATTCCTGGTCCCATTGGGACATTTCGGTAATCCGCCACCACCCGATATATTCCGGTTTGATCCTCTTCATTCTCTCCTCTCGTTCCGACGCCCGAAATCATCGGTAGCATTTACGCCGGCCGCTGTAGTAAGCTATTAAGCCCTTCTCTAGACTCACGAATTGCCTCCAGTATTTCTTTCCGTGAAATGCCTTTGCGCAGACAAGGCACATCAAAGGGAGACCGCCGGCGGAGAGGCTTCGGAACAATGGAAAACATATCGCCCTCGCGGCGTCGAATGACAAGCTCTTCGTTCTCGGACTCTTCAAACTGCGCCAACTTTTGTCTAGCCTCAGAATAAGTATAGATTTTCATAACTTACTCCTTCGGACTTAGGGGACGTTTGACATCAATTCTAGTTTTGATTCCAGGTTGACTTCAACTGCTCTTGGCAGCCTTTCGAGTTATTATATCATCTTCTGCGGTGACCACGATCTCCCCCGATTTGAAATCACGAAAATCCCACAGAACACGAAACCGTGTAAGACAATCTGTATTCGGCAATCTAACGTCCCGACTCCTGTTCGTAGCTGAGCCATGAAGATTTGCCGTGTTTCGCAGGAAGGTCGGCAACTGCCAAAGTTGCCTTTTCAAGGCATCAATGCTAGAATTCATGCCGAAGGAGGGGCGATATGGCAAAGCTACCAGAAGAAGCTAAGAAGATGATCTCGCGCGTTGTACCCGCTTTCGTAGCCACGGCAAGCAAGAATGGCAAACCGAATGTCTCGCCCAAAGGATCTTTCCGAGTGCTCGATGACGAGCACGTCGTCTTCGCCGAAATAGCATCCCCGCAGACCATGGCTAACATCAGAGAGAATCCACAGGTGTCGGTCATGGTCTTCGACCCAGACACCTGGGGAGGCTGTCGCATCAGTGGAAAAGCACAAATAATCAAGTCTGGTGATCTGTTGGACTCCTTCAAGGCTCAGTTTGCCCCGATGAAAATGGAGGTTCATTCTGTTGTCAAAATAGCCGTTGAACATGCGTCTATCATGCCTCCTATGAAAGGCGGGGCAAAGGTATAATGGACTTCCGATTTTCTGAGAAAGAAGAGGCACTTCGGGCAGAGGTTCGCCAGTTTTGCCAGAAAGAGAATCTAGAAAGTTTCCCCTGTGAAATCGAAGATGAGGGTTATGGTTTTGGCGGATGGTCTAGGGCCTTTACGCGGAAACTGGGGGAAAAGGGATGGCTGGGCATAACGTGGCCCAAAGAGTATGGGGGGCTGGGACGCTCGGTTATGGAGCGCTTTGTTGCCGCCGAAGAGCTAGCTTACCATAGAGCACCACAATACGGACATCTGTTTAACGACGCTGTTGGGGCAGGCATTGTGGCCCACGGCACCCAAGAGCAAAAGAGTGAGTTCCTCCCCAAGATGGCCAGGGGAGAGATATTTTGGTCTACAGGGTTGAGCGAGCCGGGGGCAGGCTCCGACTTACTAAACACAGCGACACGCGCTGTGAAAAACGGCGATGACTACATACTCAATGGGCAGAAGATATGGCCTACCGGTGCTCATCTCGCGGAGTGGAGCCTGATTCTGGCCAGAACAGATCCAGATGCTCCCAAAGCGAGAGGGCTGAGCACCTTCTTGGTGGATGTAAGAAGTCCGGGGGTAACCGTGAACCCAATCATAGATATGGCCGGAGCTAAGTCTTTCAATGAGATATTCCTCGAGGACGTTCGTGTCCCCAAGAGACATCTTCTCGGTCAGGAGAACCGAGGGCTGCCTCTTGTATTCGAATGCCTGGAAGGAGACAGGTTCTGGGGCAGATGTTTGAGACACGCTGGAAGCTGGAGAGATTTGGAAGACTTGGTGCAATACGTAAACGAAGCCAAGTATGACGGCCGAAGCCTAAAAGAGGATCGGGTTTTGCAAGACACGTTGGCGGAGATAGCCGTCGAGCTAGAGGTGTGCCGCATGCTTAGCTACAAGGCTGTCTGGCTGCTGAACAAGGGATCTAGCATCAGTTGGGAGTCTTCTGTAGTCAAAGTCTTTGCTGACGAACTGGGGCAGCGCATGGCCAACGTAGGGTTGCAAGTCCTGGGACCACAGGTGCAGCTAAGGGATAACTCCAAATGGGCCTCGTTGAGAAGAAGATTCATGTTTCTATACAATTTCAACAGGGGTCTGAGCCTGGCGGGTGGTACCTCGGAGATTCAAAGAAACACCATAGCGCTAAGAGGTCTGGGCTTGCCCAGAAGCTAAGAAGGACAGAGGTATGGATTTTTCCTTTACTGAAGAGCAAGAAATGCTAAGGAAAATAGCCCGTGATTTCCTGTCTACTGAGTGTCCAAAGGATCTAGTAAGAAAGATCGTGAAGGACGAAAAGGGTTACACCCCCGAGCTGTGGGGGAAAATGGCAGAACTGGGCTGGATGGGGCTTGTTATTCCAGAGAAGTACGGAGGAATCGAGGGCAGCTTCCTTGATGTTGCCGTGCTCCTCGAGGAAATGGGAAGAGCAGCCTTGCCCGGACCGTTCTTCCCTACTCTGATAGGTAGCCTGGCGATCCTCGAAGTGGGAAGCGAAGAACAGAAGAAGGGATTGCTTCCCAAGATAGCCCAAGGTAAGCTGGTACTGACCCTGGCTGTAAGTGAACCGGACGTGGGCTATGAGCTTAATGCTCTTCAATGTCAGGCTACAGCCGACGGCAAGGAATATAGTGTTGATGGCACTAAGCTCTTTGTGGAGTATGCTCACCTAGCTGACCTCGTGCTGTGCGCCGCGAGAAGCAAAGACAATTCCGGCCAGCAAGGAATCACTCTCTTCCTAGTGGATGCCAAGCATCCCAACCTGACTGTCATCCCGATTGATGCTATAGCCGGTGACAAGCAGTTCCAGGTGACTTTGAATAGGGTGAGAATTCCCCAGGGCAGTATCCTGGGCGAAGTTCACAAGGGCGGAGAGTATCTTCAGAAGCTGCTCCAGGTAGCTACAGTAGCCAAGTGCGCAGAAATGACAGGTGGTGCTCAGCAGGTCTTGGACATGACTGTTGATTACGTCAAACAGAGAGTCCAGTTCGACCACCCGATTGGCAGCTTGCAGGCTATTCAGCACCACTGCGCCAATATGCTGATTGATCTGGAAGGGATGAAGTATGTGACCTACCTGGCAGCCTGGAAGGTAAACGAGGGTCTTCCGTTTGGCAAAGAGGCTGCCGTGGCCAAGGTCTGGACCAGCGAGGCGTACAGACGAATTTCAGACCTGGCTCACCAGTGTCACGGAGCCATTGGTTTCTGTGAAGATCACGACCTGCCTCTTTATTCCAAGCGGGCCAAGGCATCTGAGTTCGCTTTTGGCGACGCTCGCTTTCAGCGCCAGCTTGTAGCGCGAGAGATTGGGCTTTGAACCTAGTGTCTCATTTTCTATAATGGTCGCAGGAAACAAGAAGCTAAGAAAGGAGTTCAGTAGGTATGACTGCCAAGAAGCAAGTCCCCATAATCGAAGGGCTGTTTACCTGGCCCTCCGATAAGCCTCAGCTCATAGCTAGCAGATGCAAGAAGTGTGGCACGGTGACCTTTCCTAAAGCAGCGTTCTGTGCCAATCCTAGCTGCGAAAAAGTGAGAGAAAATGTGGAGCAGATAAAGCTGAGCAACAAAGGGAAGCTGTGGACGTGGACTGTTCAGCAATACGCTCCGCCGGCACCCTTCAGGAAGGAACCCCTGCCCTTCCAGCCCTACGCTATCGGCATGGTAGACACCGAGGAAGGCCTGAGGGTTCTGGGCATCCTGACCAGTAATGATAACTTGAAGATAGGGATGACGCTGGAAATGACCACGGGAAAGCTGTACGAGGATGCGGAGAAGGAGTATATCACCTGGATGTGGAAGCCGGTGTAGGCTGAATCAGTTCTGGTGCTGAAGAGAGAATTAGGACTAAGGAGAAAACGGTGAAGAAATTTAGGGACGTAGCCATAGTGGGTGTGGGACTACATCCGTGGGGCGTGTTCCCCGATAGGTCAATGCCTGAAATGGCTGTGGAGGCCATATCAGAGGCCCTGGCAGATGCCAAGATGGAGTGGCGAGAGATTCAATCAATGGTCGCTGGCACCTATCTCTGGGTGTCCCAGAGAGAAGGCATGTTCGGAATATTGAGTGGCACAGCTATCTCCGCGGCCATGGGCGGAATCGGAATACCTATCACCAGTTGTGCCAATGCCTGCGCTACCGGCGGGGCCATCTTCAGAGAAGCCTATCTGGCAGTTGCCAGCGGATTGTATGACACCGCCATCGCCGTGGCAGCCGATAGGTCCGCCGGGGGCTTCTTCAGACCACAATCGCAGGATCCCCAATTCGACCTGGACTACATACGTTACGTCATGACAGGAGAGACGAATCCAGCCTACTGGGCCATGGAGTGCCAGAGAAGAATGCACGACTTAGGTACTACCGAAGATGATCTGGCCATGGTCAAAGTCATAACCAGCAAGATTGCCCCTCTTAACCCAAAGACAAGATACAAGAAGGCCTTCACCAAGCAGCAGGTCTTGGAATCGCCAATGGTATGTGCCCCGCTGCACCTGATGGAGATTTGCGCTACCAGCGACGGAGCGGGGGCCATCATAGTGTGTGCCGCAGACAAAGCCAAGAAGTATACCAAGAAGCCCGTGCTGGTGGAGGCCGCCGTCATCGGCAGCCCCACCTTTGGCGATCACACCATACCTTTGACGTACTTGAGTGCTTACCCTAGACCGGGCGTTGGCATCCTGACAGAGAGCAGAAACGCCATCGCTGCTGCCTACAAGATGTCCGGCAGGAAACCAGAGGACATAGATGTAATAGAGTTGCCAGACAATAGCTCCTGGCACTACTTCGCCTATCTAGACTGCATGCTCCAGGCGAAGGACGGGGAGGCTGAAAAGCTGCTCAGGAGCGGTAAGGTCGACCCCATTGACGGCGAGCTTCCAGTTTGTCCTAGCGGCGGCCTGGGTGCCTGCGGCGAGGCGGTGGTGGCTCAGGGATTGTTCCAGATATACGAGCTAGTGAAGCAGTTGCGCGGCGAAGCCGGTGAGCGGCAGGTCAAGAACAATCCCAAGGTAGCGCTGGCCCAAACCTATGGGTACGCCGGAAACAATGCCGCTTGCATTTTGAGTAAGGCCTGGTAGCCTGTAGCCTGTGATCGCCTTGCGAATTGGCAAGGCGTAGAATCCCAAGTAAGGAGGCAAAGAACATGGCCACTGTTGAAGACCTGAAAGCTATGATAGGGAAATGTGGTAGCGAGGTGACCCTCGAGGCCGATAAGAGTATGATTCGCCTCTATTGCGATACCGTGGAAGACCGCAACCCTAAATGGGCAAAGGTTTTCCCGCCCGGCCTGCTAACTGGAGCGATGTTCGTGGGTGAGGGGACTCACATGGAGTGGCCCTATCCGGTGATCGTCGATGCCGGACTGGATTTGGAGTTTTTCAAGCCTATCAAACCGGGGGACGTGCTCACTGTCACCAATGAGCTTAGTAACGTGGAAGACAAGTCCAGCGAGAAAGGCAAGCGATTACTCATTTCTTTTAAGTCAACCATAAAGAATCAGCGCGGTGAGGTAGTGGCAACCAGCACTGGCCGCGTAATGAACGTCGGCTAAAATTCCAGCAACGTAGCCAACATAACAGAGCAGCGAAACAAACCAGGTCCAGGGGCCACCTCCGGCCCCTGGGCTATGAATGTCTTCACGCAGGTTATCATAGCTCCACTATTTATTATGTGACGCGGTCATCGCCGATAGCTTTACCTTACGCTGGCACTACTATTCCGAGAACTGCTCACAGCATCCTCGGTGATTCAGCCATCCTTTTCTCAGCCGCACCGGATTCTTGTTCCGGGCAGCATCCGTGCCATTAAACGGTGATAGCTGGTGTGCTATACTTATGAGGTGTGGGAGCCATAGGGCCAAGGCTCCATGCCAGAGCCCGTAAACAAGGATGAACAAAGACTATTACCAGATTCTCGGCGTGCCGAAAAGCGCCAGCGACGCAGAACTGAAGAAGGCTTACAGAAAGCTGGCCATGCAGTATCACCCAGACCGCAATCCAGGGAAAGAGAAGTGGGCCAATGAGAAGTTCAAAGCGATAAATGAGGCCTACGGCGTGCTGGGTGACCCGGAGAAAAGAAAACAGTACGACCAATTTGGCACGGTCGGCAACCTGGGTGATATCTTTGGCAGCCAGGCCACCAGGTCCACCTTTGGGGATGCCATGAGAGACTTCGGTGACGCTGGACTCGGCTACGATTTCCTCGACAGCATATTTGGCGAGATTCTCAGAGGCCAGGGTTCCTCATTTTCTTTCAGGACCTCCTCCGGCCCGGGGGGAAGTGGAAGAACAAGGTTCAGAACCGGCAACAAGGTATTCATCAATCTGGACGAAATCCTGGGACAGGCGCAAAGGGCCCAGCCACAGAATGTTCGCTACGAACTGACCATCACCGCAGATGAAGCCACTAAAGGGATCAAGAAAAGATTGACCCGAAATGGGAAGCGACTGGAGGTAAAGGTCCCTCCGGGGATAAAATCAGGCAAGGTCATCAGACTGCGCAACGCACGCCAGATAACCGACGGTCAACCAGGAGACATCCTGGTGAAGATTAAGGTCAAATGAGTCGTCTTGCTATAGGATACTGGTTCCATGTAACAACCGAGGTTCTTCTCTGCCTGCGGCGGATCAGAATGATACCTACGCACACCGTCACCCTGAGCGTAGCGAAGGATCTCACGTTACGCAGAACCAGACCGGGGAGAACCCAAAAGACTACTGGAGTTATTTGAATTGAGCAGCTACGACTCCCTTCTGGCAATAGACCTCGGCGGCACCAAGATCGCCACCGCCCTCGTATCTCCTGAGGGCGAGATCCTTTGCCAGGAGTACGCCCCAACTTTAGCCGAAGAGGGCGTGGAGGCCGTCATCGGGCGTATGGTGACTACTATCGACAGCGTCATCAACAAGGCAGGCCTGTCCCGTGTCTCTCTCACCAGCATGGCCATTGCTGCTGCCGGGGCCATCGACTCAGATAAAGGAATAGTGACTCATTCTCCTAACCTTCTGGGATGGCATGATATACCATTGAGACAGATGATGGAAGAAACGATAGGGCTGCCTACCTTCCTCATCAATGACGCCAGTGCCGCTGCCCTGGGGGAGCATCGCTTCGGTGCTGGAAGAGGAGTCAACAATCTGGTCTATATCACCGTGAGCACTGGCATCGGTGGGGGGATCATCATCGATGGCAAGCTGTACACTGGCGTGTCAGGTAGTGCTGGAGAGGTAGGCCACATGACCATCGACGTTAATGGTCCTCGCTGTAGCTGCGGCAATGTGGGTTGTCTTGAGGTTCTGGCTTCAGGCAAAGCGGTCGCCAGGGAGGCACAGAGGCTTATTGCCCAGGGGGTCAAAACCAGAATCGTTGATCTAGCTGAAGGAGAGCCGTCTAATGTCACCGCTAACACGGTAGCCGCCGCTGCACGGCAAGGAGACGCCCTAGCCTTGAAAATTGTCTTCAGGGCAGCAACGTATCTGGGTGTAGGGATAGCCAATCTGGTCAACATCTTCAACCCTGAGATGATCATCATCGGCGGGGGAATGGCCAAAATGGGGGACATGCTTCTCGATACTGCCCGTCAAGTGGCTGCCGAGAAAGCATTCCAGTTGCCAATCCAGCATGTGAGCATCGTCCCTAGTCAGCTTGGCGATAACAGCGCCGTGCTCGGCGCGGCTGCCTTCGCCCGACAGCCTCCATAGATCAAACCCGCTCCACAAAAGAAGGCATCTAATAGTCGGTTGACTTGAGCATGGAATTTCGGATGTGCAATTCGCGAGAATTCTCCGGAATAGGGAACAAATTAACTTGGAAGAGAGGGTAAATAAAGTATATGTCGAATGGCCAATTAGCTCATGTGGGGGCGCTGGGCTTGGGGGGCTTTGCCCTAACCACGTTTGTCCTTAATGTGGTGAATGCCGGTATTGTCTCTTCTGACAACCTGGGCATGGTGCTACCGATCGGCATCTTCTACGGTGGCTTGGCCCAATTCTGCGCAGGGATGTGGGACGTGAAAAGGGGAGATACCTTCGGGGCTACCTGCTTTACTTCATATGGTGCCTTCTGGATGTCAGTAGCCGTGATGATTCTACTGGAGAATACGGGGGTGATAGCTGCCGTGCCGAGGGAGGGTATGGCGCTGCTGTTTATTGCCTGGGGCATTTTTTCGGTCTACGCTACTGTAGCTTCTCTAAAGATAAACAAGGCGCTGGCTGCCGTATTTGTGACATTGGTCATCCTTTTCTTTCTGCTGGCCATTGGCGAGTGGAACAGTACGGTGCATAAAGCTGCTGGCTATGAGGGCATCGTCTGCGCCTTAATAGCCTGGTATTGTTCAGCGGCTATCCTTATCAATAACGTTTGGGAAAAACAGGTGCTTCCCCTGGGGAGTCCTATTATCAAGAATGCGGCCGCGGCGAAGGTGGGGGGAGAGAAAGGTAAGTAGGGGTAGGTTGGCCTGCTTACTGACTGGATTGGTGGGCCGAGCCTATAGAGTAGACTATCTACGGCCTGGCGCCGTTCCGATTTCTGGCGTCCCAGTAGTTGTGTGATTTCCTCCTCCAGGAGAGACTGGATGAATTCCTGCACCTTGCTGCGTACCCATTCTTCCAGGTTGTCCCAGACGATGATTGACGGCTGGCTCCCATTTGTGGTTTGCTTCTCCATGGCGGTGGTGAGTACCTCCTTCTGCTTTTATCACCAGAAAGGGTACCCGCTGCCGCTAACTATTCCACACCTTTTGAGTGTACCTCAGTTGGGCGAATGCTTGGTTCAAAGGCTTTGACAGAGACAATCCGCACAGCGGTTTCGCCCGGATTTGGGACTACAGACCAGCTGCGTTGTCAGACGAACAGCTTGATGATCTATTTAGGGTGGCAACCAGGTTGCGGTAGCCCCCTTTGAACAATATTAGACGGCATAGCTTCGCTTAGCAGAGTCATTAGCACCGAGCCCGACTTCAGCAGTCAGGTAAGTAAGGGTCAACCCACCGATTTGTTGAGTTGGTTTCATCAATAGCCAGTACCATCAGAGACCGCTCGTGCCCGTTTGCCTCTCTTGTCTGTCCTGGCATCTGCCGATAGACACGTCCGATCGGCCTCCGATGGCCCTGTCAGGTCAGGGGCCTGACAAGCACTCGGAGATGGGGTGGTGCCCCACCACCCTGGGATTGCCGCGCTCGCCTACGGCGAGCTCGCAATGACAGAAAAAGGCTGCACTCACTTCAGTCAATTGGTACTTTCACGGCAATGACAACAAGCAGGTGCTGCCGTCATCCAGGCCCAGCATGTGGCTGTGGCATGTGTTCTCTAACCCAGGCCCTTAGTTTGGTAGGGCGGGTTTCCTAACCCGACCGTCGCGGGCGGGCAGGTGGGTCCGCCCCAGGCGGATGCCCCACGGCGGGCAAAGCCAATAGGGTTGACTCGGCGCACTGGGGCGATTTGTCAGACCAAGGGTGCGATTGATGCTGCAAGAGGTCGCCTTGCTGCCGGGGAAACGCTTCAGTTCAGGCCAGCACCTTGACAATTATTGTATAATTAGTATTAGGAACTAGTATCTATAATGAATAGAAGAACAACAAAACAAAGAGAAGCTATTTTGAAAGTACTGAGAAATACTCGAGCTCACCCAACGGCTGATCAGATATATGATGAGGTAAGAAAAGGGATACCCAATATTAGTAAGGCGACTGTTTACCGAAACCTTCAAGTCTTGCGGGAAGATGGGGCTATCTCGGAATTGAACCTTAATGGTACTTTAAGCAGATATGAAGAAAAACAAGAGAATCATTACCATTTCAGATGTGAGCAATGCGGACGAGTTCTTGATCTGGACGAGCCAGTGAATACTGAAATCGACAAAAGAGTAGCTGAAAGAACTGGGTTCAAGGTTTTGTCTCATCAAACGGAATTCCGGGGTCTGTGTAAAGACTGCCAACAAAAATAGAAAATAGAGAAGGGAGGGATACTGAATGAGTAAATCGGTCAAAGGGACTCAGACAGAAAAGAATCTGTTGAAGGCATTTGCCGGAGAGTCGCAGGCAAGGAATCGTTATATCTTCTTTGCCAGCGTTGCTCGCAAAGAAGGTTACGAGCAGATAGCTAACATCTTTGCCGAAACCGCCGGGAATGAGAAAGAACATGCTGAGGTCTTCTTCAAGTACTTGGAGGGTGGTGATGTGGAAATCACTGCTGCCTATCCAGCGGGGATTATCGGAGATACAGAGGCAAACCTCAAAGCGGCGGCGGATGGTGAAAAGATGGAATGGAGTGATATTTACGCCAACTTCGAAAAGACCGCCAGAAAAGAAGGCTTTGCTGACGTAGCTACTTCGTTCAAGGAAATCGCCGAGGTGGAAGAGTTCCACGAAAAGCGTTACCGTAAAATGGCAAAGAATATAGCCAACGGCGAGGTCTTCAGGAAGAAAACTTCCGTAAAATGGCACTGCACTAATTGTGGCTATATCCACGAAGGTCCCGAAGCACCGAAAGAGTGCCCGGCCTGTAAACATGCTCAGGCATACTACGAATTGCTGGCTGAGAACTATTAATAGTCCATAGATAATAAAGATAACTAAGGGAGGAGAAAATGCTATGAATAAAGATAGAAAAGGCCCGGTAACGGGCAGAGGCACGTCGATCCGAGACTGGTGGCCCAATCAACTGAACCTGAAGATCCTGCATCAGCATTCCTCCAAGTCCAACCCCATGGGCGGGGGTTTCAACTACGCGAAAGAGTTCAAGAAGCTCGACTTCGCCGCCCTGAAGAAGGACCTCCGCGAACTGATGACGAAGTCGCAGGACTGGTGGCCGGCGGACTTCGGTCACTACGGGCCCTTGTTCATCCGCATGGCTTGGCACAGTGCCGGCACCTACCGCATCGGCGACGGCCGCGGCGGTGGCGGTAGGGGCCAGCAGCGCTTCGCGCCCCTCAACAGTTGGCCGGACAACGTCAACCTCGACAAGGCGCGCCGGCTGCTTTGGCCGATCAAACAGAAGTATGGCAAGAAGATCTCATGGGCCGACCTGATGATCCTCGCGGGCAACGTCGCCCTGGAATCGATGGGCTTCAAGACCTTCGGTTTCGGCGGCGGGCGCGAGGACGTCTGGGAGCCGGACGAGGACGTCTATTGGGGCAGTGAGAAGACCTGGCTGGATGACAAGCGCTATTCCGGCGACCGCGACCTCGAGAATCCTCTCGCTGCCGTGCAGATGGGGCTGATCTACGTCAACCCGGAAGGCCCGAACGGTAACCCGGACCCGATCGCTGCGGCGCGGGATATCCGCGAGGTCTTCGCTCGCATGGCGATGAACGACGAGGAGACGGTGGCGCTCATCGCGGGCGGCCACGCCTTCGGCAAGGGCCACGGCGCCGGCCCTGCGTCCCATGTCGGGCCTGAGCCCGAAGCGGCTGGCATCGAGGAGCAAGGCCTGGGCTGGAAGAGCAGCTTCGGCACCGGCAAAGGTGGCGACACGATCACCAGCGGCCTGGAAGTCACCTGGACCAACACGCCCACGAAGTGGACCAACAACTTCTTCCGGATCTTGTTCAGCTTCGAATGGGAACTGACGAAGAGCCCGGCTGGTGCGCACCAGTGGAAGCCGAAGGGTGGCGCGGGCGCCGGTACCGTGCCGGATGCCCACGACCCGTCCAAACGTCACGCACCAGGCATGCTGACCACGGACCTCTCTCTGCGCTTCGACCCTGTCTACGAAAAGATTTCACGGCGCTTCTACGAGAATCCGGATCAACTCGCGGACGCGTTCGCCCGGGCGTGGTTCAAGCTGACGCACCGCGATATGGGTCCAAGAGCACGCTATCTTGGCCCGGAGGTTCCTGCCGAAGAGCTCATCTGGCAAGACCCCATCCCCGCGGTCAATCACAAGCTGATTGATGAGCAAGACATTGCCTCCCTCAAGGGCAAGATCCTGGCTTCGGGCCTGTCAGTGTCGGAGTTGGTTTCGACCGCCTGGGCGTCGGCGTCCACCTTCCGCGGCTCCGACAAGCGCGGCGGTGCCAACGGTGCCCGCATTCGTCTGTCGCCCCAGAAGAATTGGGAAGTCAACCAGCCTGCCCAGATGGCGAAGGTGCTCAAGACCCTGGAGGGCATCCAGAGAGCGTTCAACAGTGCGCAGTCAGGCGGGAAGAAGGTCTCGCTCGCCGACCTGATCGTTCTGGCCGGTTGCGCGGGCGTCGAGCAGGCGGCGAAGAAAGCTGGTCACGAGGTGACGGTTCCCTTCACGCCGGGACGCATGGACGCCTCGCAGGAGCAAACCGATGCGGCCTCCTTCGCCGTGCTCGAACCGGTTGCGGACGGCTTCCGCAACTACCAGAAGACCCGCTATGCCGTATCGGCCGAGGAGTTGCTGGTGGACAAGGCGCAATTGCTGACCCTGACGGCACCCGAAATGACGGTGCTGGTGGGCGGTATGCGTGTCCTGAAGGCCAACTTCGGAGGGTCTCAGCACGGCGTCTTCACCAAGCGGCCAGAGACGCTCACCAATGACTTTTTTGTGAACCTGCTCGACATGGACACGGAGTGGAAGGCGGTCTCGAAAGACGCTGACGTGTTTGAAGGGCACGATCGCAAGACGGGTGAACTGAAGTGGACCGCCACGCGTGTCGATCTGATCTTCGGTTCGAACCCCCAGCTCCGGGCTCTGGCCGAGGTCTACGGATGTGATGACTCCCAGGATAAGTTCGCTCACGACTTTGTCGTGGCATGGAGCAAGGTGATGAACCTTGATCGTTTCGACCTCGCCTGATCGTAGCATAAACGTCTTCGAGGGCTTCTGACACGGCGAGAAAGACGATCAGCTATCAACAGGTTCAGCGGACGGTGTACCGCCGCCACTGAACCTGTTGATTGGCTGTGGCTCCCTCAGGTCAGGGACCCGACAGACACCTTAATGTGTGATGGTGCCTCACTGTCCTGGGATTGCCGAGCTCGCCTATGGCGTCCTTCACATTGGGCAGGAGCGCGATGACCACACAAGAAGGCAGGTGCTGCCGTCATTCAGGCCTAACATGTGGCTGAGGTGCTGCAATATGGGCTGCAGGTGTTGTCCTGGATGTGGTATAGTTTTTGTACACTGGGGGATGGTGGGCGCGTGGCTTAACCCATGCATTGAAGCCAAAATGGGGCCTTCCAGAGTTGAGCGGCCTCACTAATCAAAGGAGGTGTCAGAATGGCGCGAGAAGTCAAGAAGGTCGGGTTCATAGGTCTGGGCGATATAGGACTGCCGATGGCAAAGAGAGTGGTGGGTGGCGGCTATGAGACCACTGTATGCGGGCATCGAAGGCGTGAGCCGATTGAGACAATGAAAAGCCTTGGAGCTAAGGAGGCCGCAAACCCAAGGGAAGTAGCCAGGGCCTCGGATGTCACCATCATCATGGTTCAGAATGACAAACAGGCCGAAGAGGTGATTTTTGGCCCTAACGGACTGCTGGAGGGAGTGAAGGAAGGCGATGGGATTCTCCTTATGGGCACGTTTGCCCCGGCGTTCTGCAAGAGGGTGGCGGAAGCGGCAAGGCCTAAGAAGGTGGACGTGCTGGATGCACCGGTTGTCGGGGCACGCATGGGTGCAGAGGCGGGGACTTTAGGCATCAGCGTAGGTGGTGACAAGAATGCCCTGGAAAAGTATCGCGCTGTCCTGCTGACCATGGGCAGGATAACATACTGTGGTGAGATCGGCATGGGCCAGATCGTAAAGCTGGTCAACAACTTGAACGCTACGGCACATGCGTGGATGCTTTACGAGTCCATCAACTGGGGCATAAGAAATGGTGCCAGTGAGAAGATGCTGATTGAGCATATCAAGATAGGATCAGGGAACAGTTTCACCGCCCAAAACTGGGAATGGATTAAGTCTATGTTTACCGATCCCCCACCGCCGACGTATTATGTTGGAGCCAAAGACCTGGGCCATGTCCTGGATATTGGCCTGGAACTGAGGCAGCCAGCACCGATTACCGCTTTGCTCTGCGAGTTCTGCAAGGGGCCTCCGCCCAAGCTACTCAAAAGCCCCGCGGATGCGAAGCAGTAAATAATCGCGTGCGGTCTGTGTCCTATGAAGGGAATACACAGACTGCTGACTGTTCAGATCTCCAATGCTGAGGGATCGTTCTCTAAGACACGGGAAGCAAGAGACTTCGTTGCTAAGTGATCTCTTCATCTTGATAACTTGACATTGCGCCCACTTCATCTGTACTATTCGGCTAGTACGGAAGGCCGAGTTGATAGGCAAGTGACACGCGAGTGATGCTGGCCAGCCGGGGCTGAAACCAACCGCCTCGCTGCTGGCTTCGTTTGTTTTAGCCTCACGTGGTTCACTGTGTCTGGTTGTTGCTTGCTCAAGAGAGGGAGGGTCAAGAGTGGCATCACTTACCAAGTTGTTCAGCCCCATCAAGATTGGAACTATGGAGTTAAGAAACCGCCTCGTTATGTCCCCGATGACGACGCAGTATGCCAACCAGGATGAGACCCCATCCCAGAGGCTGATTGACTACTATGAGGCACGGGCTAGGGGTGGAGTGGGGCTAATTACAGTGGAAGTTTGTACGGTGGACCGTCCGCACAAGTATCAGCCGCTGTCTCTAGGGCTTTGGGACGACAAGCTGATCGCCAGCCACCAAGCGCTGACGAAGGCGATACATGCTCATGGGGCCAAGGTGGTGCCTCAGATATCCCACCCGGGGCCAGAGTCGCTAGCTCCCTTGTTTTACAAGATTCCGCCGGTTGGGCCGTCTATTGTCACATCAGCAGCGACCGGCCTGACGTGCCGGGAACTTGCCTTAGAGGAGATTGAGACGGCAATAGAGCAGTACGGTGAGGCAGCCAGGCGGGCCAGGGAAGCCGGCTACGATGGGATGGAGATTCATTGTGCTCACAGCTATATGCTGGCAGGCTCTTTCTTGTCGTCTCTGCGCAACAAGCGGACAGATGCCTACAATGGCAGCACTGTTGAGGGGCGCCTCAAATTCCCCATAGCCGTCATCAAAAGTATGAAAGCCAGGGCAGGGCATGATTTCCCTCTGACAATCCGAATCTCCGGCGATGAACGTGCCCCCGGTGCCCGAGACATCCGTGGGACGCAGCAGATTGCTCCCATGCTGGTCGAGGCAGGGGTGGATGCCTTCCATGTTTCCGGCGGGGTGATTGACGACAACCTGGCCACGAACATCATCACAGGATCGGCTTTCCCAGACGGTTTGAATGTACCGGCTGCGGCGGCCATCAAGAAAGTGGTAGATGTGCCCATCATGGTGGTGGGAAGGATACATGATCCTCAATTCGCCGAGGACATACTGCAAAAGAACCAGGCAGACCTGATAGTAATGGGGCGGCCCATGCTGGCTGACCCGGAACTGCCCCGGAAAGCGGCAGAAGGCAGGTGGAAAGACATCCGTCGGTGTATTTCCTGTCATCACTGTTTCGACTCCTTCTTCAGTGACGGATCTACAGCCTGTGCGATCAATGCTGCTACTGGGAAAGAAGGAGAGTACCGGCTGGATCGGGCTGATCGAGCCAGGAAGGTAATGGTGATAGGTGGTGGTCCGGCGGGGATGGAAGCCGCCAGAGGTGCAGCATTGCGTGGGCACAAGGTAACCCTATATGAGAAACAGCAACGGCTAGGTGGGTCGTTGACTTTTGCCTGCACGGTTCACAGCGACAATGACGATTTCCTAAAATACCTAGTCACACAAATGAAACGACTGCCTGTGGAGATCAAGCTCGGAAGAGAAGTCACGCCGGAGCTTGTGGAAAACGTCAAGCCGGACGTAGTCATTGTGGCCTTAGGGCCCAATCTGGTAGCGCCCAGCATCCTTGGGGATGGGGGGCGCAACGTGCTCAGCGGTCCGGGATTGAAGCAGATGCTTGGTGGTCATCTCAAAGAGGGCGGAGTTAACAAGCTTCCATTGTGGCAGAGACTGGGTCTGTATCTTGGCTCTCCTTTCATGCAGCGCTACCTAACGGCGTCGCGTGTAAGGCGTCTGACAAAGCTGTGGATGCCGGTGGGCAAGAGAGTAGTTGTAGTGGGTGGCGATCTGGCTGGCTGTGAGTTGGCAGTTTTCCTGGCGGAGAGGGGCAGAAAGGTGACCATTGTGGAAGGTGGGGGGCAGATTGCGCCTGAGGTGGGGCTGAAGAGAAAAACAGAACTGGAGGGTCAACTTCAAGAGAACGGCGTTACCGTTATGCTTGGAGTGAAGTGTGAGGAGATACTGCCGAAGGGAGTGATCATTGCTTCTGAGCGAGGGGAGAAGCAGGTGGTTGAGGGGGACACTGTGATTCTGGCTGGCGAAGTGAAGCCCAATTTGGAACTATCCCGCGCTCTTGAAGGGAGGGTACCGGAAATCTACGTCGCGGGCGACTGTGCCGAACTGGGCTTGATAAAGAAGGCTGTTGCCGACGCTATGAGTATCGCCTGCAAGATATAGCTGAATCTGCCGGGCAGGGTTTATTTAGAGTCGACAGAAAGGGGATCAAAGGTGAAATCACTGCAAAAGCTGTTCAGCCCTATCAAAATCAATTCCATGAAACTAAAAAACCGCATCGCCATGGCTCCCATGGCCACCAACTATGCCAATCCTGATGGCAGCGTCTCTGAGGGGTACAGAGCCTATATCGAGGCCCGGGCGCGAGGCGGGGCGGCGTTGATTATCCTGGAAGTCACCTCAATAGATGCCAAGTTTCCCTATGTGCAGCACACTGTCGGCCTGTGGGATGACAAGCTTATTCCTGCCATGCGGCAGTTGACGGATGCTGTCCATGCCCACGGATCCAAGATAGTGCCTCAGATTTCTCATCCAGGGCCAGAGTCAGTTTCTTTCTTCTACGGGATCCAGCCGGTGGGCCCCTCTGTTATTCTGTCCCATAGCCACAAGCAGATCTGTCGGGAGCTAAGTGCAGCAGAGATCGAGCGTATAGTAGAGCAGTTCGGTGACGCGGCCAGGCGGGCCAGGGAGGCTGGATGTGATGGGTTGGAACTTCATGCAGCGCATAGCTATATGCTGTTGGGCTCCTTCATCTCGTCTTTGCGCAACAGACGGACCGATGCCTATGGTGGCTCAATTGAGGATCGCCTCAAGCTGCCTCTGGAGGTTATCAAGAATATCCGCGCCAAGGCGGGTACTGACTTTCCCATAATCATGAGGCTCTCCGGGGATGAACTGACACCGGGCGGTCGTAACCTGGAGGAGACACAGTACATCGCTCCCATTCTGGCTGAGGCCGGGGTGGATGCTTTCCATATCTCCAGCGGCACATTTCCTCAAATGTCCTGGCGCATATTGCCTCCCACCGGTACACCGCGGGGCCTGAATGTGGCTTTCTCGGCAGCGATCAAGGAAGTGGTAGATATACCAGTAATGGTGGTAGGCAGGATCAATGATCCCAGGTTAGCGGAGGATATACTGCGCAGAAACCAGGCGGATGTGATAGTTATGGGGCGAGCGCTCCTGGCTGATCCAGAGCTGCCTAACAAGGCAGCAGAAGGAAGGTTCGATGACATTGCCCCCTGTGTGGGCTGCGGGCTGGGATGTATCGCTGGTCGGGCTGAGGGCAGGCCGATGACCTGCTTCATCAATCCCACTGTGGGCAGGGAGAAGGAGATGGCCATTACTCCAGCAACCAAGCCGAAAAAGGTGATGGTGGTGGGTGCTGGCCCTGGGGGACTGGAGGCAGCACGAGTGGCTGCCTTGAGGGGACATCAGGTTACCCTCTATGAAAAAGATACAGAGCCCGGGGGGCAGCTTAAGCTGGCTGCTGTGCCTCCTATGAAGCAAGAGCTATCGAAAGGCATCAAGTATCTCCGTACCCAGGCGCAGAAGGCCGGGGTTATAATGAAGTGGAACACCAGGGTCACACCGGAGCTTGTGGCCGAGGTGAAACCGGATGTGGTCATTGTGGCCAGCGGTGGCGAGTCCCTCGTCCCTAATATTCCTGGTATAAAGGGCGACAAGGTAGTTTCTGCCCATGATGTTCTGGCGGGTAAAGTCTTTGTGCCGTGCGGCAACGTCTTGGTGCTTGGCGGGGGCATGGTAGGCCTTGAGGTGGCTGAGTACCTGGCCAGCCCGGGCGATAATCCGGTCGTCGGTCGCACTGCTGTGACGATTGTGGAGATGCTGGACAGTGTGGGCATGGATATCGTGCCTGAGGGCAGGACGTTGCTGCTGCAGAGGCTGCGGGAGAGTGGGGTCAACATCCTGACCTGTACCAAGGTCAAAGAAATTCTTGAGGACGGTGTGGTGATTGTTAAGACCGTGAAGGAGACCCTTAGCGATGGGACGTTGGTCCTCAAGGATGGGCAGGTGCAGCAAACTATCTGCGGCATGGATGCTATCATCCTGGCCTTGGGTGCTAAGTCGGTGGACGAGTTGAGCCAGAAGATCAAAGGTAAAGTGGCCGAGGTCTATGTTATTGGCGATGCCAAGCAGCCCCGCAAGGCGCTGGAGGCTATTGCTGAAGGGTCAGAGGTGGGAAGGAAGATTTAGGAGCCAAGCTCCAGCACTGCAATCTTGCGGGATACGTTTTATCTGCTGCTGTCATGGTTGACGGGTGGCGGTGCCGCCAAGGGCCAGACCGATTGTGGATGTAGTGCCAAGACTTTGTGCCATGCTCATTTTCCCGAATGAAACCACCCTTTTTTTCAACAAACTGTAGAACTTCAGTCTGACCGCGCCTGCTAGCCTGGAGACCAACAGCCGGAACAGAATGGGCTGAATGGGAAGGGAACGGAGGCATGGGTATAGAGAGGGCTGAAATGACAAACAAACGCGTTACCCACGGTCGGTGTTGGCGGTCTGAGTACCTGAGCACCGCGACTCTGAAACGGAACGCGTCTTGCATGCGTCCGAACAAATCAAAGCAGGCAGCGGAACATCAGAGCAAACACGGCAGAAAGGGCGGCGCAGATGGGGAAGGTGAGGAGCCAGGCGGTGACAATGTTCCGGCCCACCCCCCAGCGCACGGCTGACAGGTGGGGGATGTCACGTTAGGAAGGGCCTAACCAATTATTACGTCAGTCTTCTTCTTAACGTCTATGCCACGTGGGACGTCGAGCTTAGCCAGAAGATACCACCTGGTCGAGACCCCCGCCCCTGCCACCACCTGAGCAATCTTGACTGCCTGTCCCACCTTGCCTCCCGGCTGAGGCAATTGCCCACGAGCGCTCAGGATGTCCGCCGGTATCTTCATCTCGAAAGGGTACTCTACTCTTTTCCCATACTCCTTTTCGCCATCCAGGCTCACCTTGAAGTCGTAGAAGCGCTCCGTCTCCTGCTTTCTCTCTCCACCGGCCAAGCCACCGCCTCGGGTTATCGCCTGCTCCCCGACCAACGAAATACTCGCCTCTTTGGCCTTCACCGGTTTCTTGAGAGTCAAGACGACTTTCCCGGAAATTGTGTCTCCCGGGGCGAAATGTGTCTTCGGGATTGCTACCTCTATCTTCCCTTTGCCAAACATCTCTACCTCCTTCAGCGGTGTAGTATTGGCGGCGAGTTCACCCTGCACGGCTCAGGGAGACTTGCCTGTGAGGGGATCGTCACGCTATCCCCACAATCACCGCTTTGCATCATCTACTCGTGCCCCACGGTCAAGTACCCCGTTCAACCTGACTCTTTTGACCTTCCTGACGACCGCTTATGTCTCTTGGGATTCAGTATTCTAAGTAGATCGCCTACTTCTGTCGCGCTGTTGTTGGGATGACGCAAAGGCAGGTGTTCTTGTATCGCGTAGCGGTTACGTCTCCCCTCCTTCTGAGTCGAGACATAGCCTGCCTCAACCAGGTCGGCAATGATCCTTCTGGTAGACCTTTCCTGAATGCCTATGGCCATGGATATTTCCCAGGCAGTTGCGGAAGGGCCACGGGCTATGCAATTCAATACCATGGCATGATTGGTCAGGAATGTCCACTTCTTCGCATTCTTCACAAGCATCCCTCCGTTTGCAGCAAATGCCACTGTAGCACATCCTCCATGCCCAGGCAACGCGGGGCTACTCTGTCAACACGCGGCACTTGTTGCACTAGCTCGCGCTCTCAATGATTAACTTGTAGTACGAAGGACCATACCCCAGGTCATACAACGTGGATTGAGTATAGTCGGGCCCTTCCACTTCGCCAGGTACCAAGTCGGCTGAAAGGGAGCCTCCACCTCCGCCCCACCTTGAACCGTCTTCACCGTAGCTTTCCAGGACAATGTTCAGGTGCAACGTCTGGGACCCCACATTCCGGACCCGCCATGCCTCCCACAGCCAGGCCTGTGTGCCGTCGTCTCCATCCAACACACACAGTTTCGCCTCCACGACGCCACTGAGATCGGCGGCTATCTCAACAGTGCCCGGGATAAGCCTTTTCACTGTCCACGACGGCATTGGCAGTTGTGTTCCTATCTCCATCGGAGGTCCGCACACTATCTTCCAGGCACCGGCCTCTTTTCCGAACTCTATTTCACGTGAGAACGTTTTCCACCAGAAGACATAGTCCACTTGGGCCGTGGCTCTCTCACCGACGATGTAAATGCCCCCGATTTCGACGAAGGTTATGGTCCCGATGTGCTCCTTGATCAGTGATAGTGAACCCCTGGCCTCTTGCGCACCGCCGAAACCAGTGAGATAGGCCAGGCACCCAGCGAAGTCTCCCGCGTTGTAGGCTGCCAGATAGCCTACCACAGCGTCTCTGATGGCAGCAGCCTCCCCGGTTAGAGCCTCCTGCTCCCAGACGATCTTCCACTTGCCCTGTACTTTCCTGAGCTGCATCTGGTCTGTCCCTTTTTCACCGCCGATGGTGAAGACTACCGTGGCTGTGGCTGTCTGGTCACTGATGGAAATATCCCGGACCTCTTTGAGGACCAGCTTGCCTGACATACTCCTCAGAAATGACAGGGAAGCCAGCGCATCATCTTCATCGCCGTAGTCAGTAAAATAGGTCAGGCACTTGGCGAAGTTGCTGGCGTTATAGGCCGTGACAAATCCTTTTATGGTGTCTTCTATGGCCGCCGCGTCTCCTTTGGCTCCAGTATCTCCTTTGCCGCAGGCCGCCACCGGCAGTAGAACGGCTACTATGCAAAGCACAATCAGAAATCTTTTAATCTCATCCCTCCCTTTCTTTTTTTGCTATTGCGGCTTCAATGCTCTCACTCGTTTGTCAACTCCTGAAAGCACGCGGCTAGGTCATGGTTGGTTAGGAAAGTCCATTTCTTCGCATTCTTCATAGTGGTTCCTCTGACCTGTAGTAGCGAAATCGTAAGGCACAAGAGGTCACATGTCAAGAATTACATGTTACCCAAGATCAGCGATTAAGGAGATGGTGGCAGCTACAAAAGGCATGAGTTTTAGGTTAGACTGGACAAGGAGAATAACACACCGAGGAGGTGAGAATG